>NZ_JBWOMN010000057.1:0-26943 GCF_056449545.1 Oceanicella sp.
GCTGGCCTTCGCGCCCGCAGGCTGGTTATTCTGGCGGTCGAGGCGCGGGCCGGGCGCCGTCGTCGCCGGGAGAGGATTTCGCGGGACATGGTCAGCGATCAGAACAGGCCGGGCGGACCGGGCGCGCCGGGGCGGGCGGGGGCTGGCGGCGAGGCCGCGGCGACGGCGCGCGCGGCGGCGCATCTGCGGCTCAACGTGTCGGCCACCGTGGCGGCGGTGGCGGTGGCGGTGACGCTGGTGGCGCTGAAGCTCTGGGCCTTCGGCGAGACCGGGTCGCTGTCGGTGGCCGCCAGCCTCGCGGACAGCGCGCTCGACATGCTGGCCTCGCTGACCGGGCTGGCGGCGATCCTCTACGCCGCGCGTCCGCCTGACGAGGATCACGCCTTCGGGCATTCCTCGGCCGAGGATCTGGCGGCGCTGGGGCAGGCGCTGCTGGTCACGGTCTCGGCCCTGGCCATCGGCTGGCGGGCGCTGGAGCGGATGTTCGCCGCCGCGCCCCACCAGTTGACCGCGCAGGGCGCCGGGATGACGGCGATGGCGGTGTCGATCCTGGTGACGCTGGCGCTGGTGCTGTGGCAGCGGCGGGTGGCCTCGCGCACCGGCAGCAGGGTGGTGGCCGCCGACATGCTGCATTACGTCGCCGATCTGGCGCCCAATGTGGGGGCGCTGGCGGCGCTGGGGGCCTCGGCGGCCTTTGGCGTCGGCGAACTCGACAACGTGGTGGCGCTGGGCGCGGCGGCGTTCCTGCTGCTGGGCGCGCGGCGCATCCTCGCCGGGGCGTGGCATTCGCTGATGGACCGGCGCACAGACCCCGAGACCCTGGCGCGGATTTCCGGCATCGCCCGGGCGCATCCCGGGGTGCGCGGGTTCCACGACCTCAAGACCCGCACCGCCGGCGCGAAGCTGTTCGTGCAGATTCATATCGAGCTCGACGGCGATCAGACCCTGCGCGAGGCCCACGCGGTCAGCGCCGCGCTGCGCCGCCGGCTGCTCGACGCCCTGCCCAACGCCGAGGTGATCGTGCATCAGGACGTGGCGCGGTGATCGCCGCCGCCGGCCCGTTGCGCCGCGGCGTGTCGCAATCCTGCGATCGGCGGTCGCCTCTGCCCGCGCCCCGCGCCGGGCGAGGGGCGTATCTGAAGCAGGCGCCTCGCCGGAGCGGACCCGGGCCGACGCAACGCCGAGTCGCAACACCGAACGGAGATGCAAGATGAAAACCCATGCGCGCGTCGTCATCGTCGGCGGCGGAGCCGTCGGCGCCTCGATCGCCTATCACCTCGCCAAGGCGGGCTGGGATCCGCTGCTGCTGGAGCGCGACGAACTGACCTCGGGCTCCACCTGGCACGCCGCCGGGCTGCTGCCGCTGTTCAACATGAGCTACGCCACCTCCTTCATCCACGACTATTCGGTGAAGTTCTACAAGGCGCTGGAGGCCGAGACCGGGCTCAACGCCGGGTTCTCGGTGGTGGGCAACCTGCGCATGGCCCAGACCGACGCGCGCATGGACGAATACGCGCTTTACGCCGCCACCGCCGACAGCATCGGCATTCCCTACGAATGGCTGACCCCGGGGCAGATCAAGGATCGCTGGCCGCTGGTGCGCACCGATGACCTGAAAGGCGCGATCTTCCACCCCACCGACGGCTACATCAACCCCGCCGACGTGACCCAGGCCATGGCCAAGGGCGCGCGCCAGCGCGGGGCGCGGATCATGCGCAAGGCGCAGGTGGACGGGTTCGAACGCCGGAACGGCGAATGGGTGGTCAGATGCACCCGCATGGGCGAGAAGGGCGGCAACCTCGCGCCCACCGAGGAAACCTTCGAGATCACCTGCGAACATGTGGTCACCGCCACCGGCAACCACGCGCAGCGCACCGCCGCCATGGTCGGCTGCTTCATCCCCGCGATCCCGGTGGAACACCAGTTCCTGGCCACCGAACCCGACCCGGCGCTGGTCGAGTTTCGCAAGACCCATGGCGAACACCCGGTGCTGCGCGACGCCGACGCGCGCTGGTATGTGCGCGAGGAGCGCGGCGGCTGGATCTTCGGCCCCTACGAACGGGGCGCCCCGACCTGCTTCAAGTTCGGCGTGCCCGACAGCTTTCGCGCCGATCTGTTCCCGCTGGATCTGGAGCGCATCGAAGAAGAATACATGTCGATGATCCACCGCGTTCCCTCGACGGAAACGGTGGGCCTGAAGGATGATTTCAACGGCCCGATCTGCTACACGCCCGACGGCAATCCGCTGGTCGGCCCGGCGCCGGGGGTCGAAAATTTCTGGTTCGCGGAAGGGTTTTCCTTCGGCATCACCGCCGCCGGCGGCACGGGGCATTACCTCGCGCAGATGATCACCGCGGGCGAGGCCGAGATCGACATGTGGTCGCTCGACCCGCGCCGCTACGGCAAATGGGTGAACCGCGAATATGCGACCCGCAAGAACGAGGAATGCTATTCGCATGTCTTCGTCTTGCACCACCCCGACGAGGAACGCCCCGCCGCGCGGCCCCTGCGCACCGCCCCCTGCTACGATCGGGTGAAGGCGAAGGGCGCCGTGTTCGGGCAGGTGAACGGTTGGGAGCGCCCGAACTATTTCGCGCCCGAAGGATTTGACGATCACGCCGCGCGCAGCTTTCGCCGCGGCGGCTGGTGGCCATACGCGGCGGCCGAGGCGAAAGCCGTGCGCGAAACCGCCGGGCTGTTCGACGCCACCGCCTTCACCAAGCATATCGTCAAGGGGCCCGGCGCGACGCGGTTTCTCGACTGGCTGACCTGCAACAAGCTGCCGCGCGTGGGGCGCATCAACCTCACCTACGGGCTGACCGATGCGGGGACCATCCGCACCGAATTCACCATCGTGCGGCTGGCCGAGGACGAATACTATCTGGTCACCGCCGGCGCCGCGCAGGCCTATGACCACGATTATCTGGTGAAGGAGGCCGCGAAAAAGCGCGACGATTTCGGCTGGATCGAGGTGCAGGACGTGTCCACCCAATACGGCGTGCTGGCGCTGGCCGGGCCGAAATCGCGCGACATCCTGAAGGAAATCATCGTTGACGCGGATCCGGCGAACGCGCTGACCAACAAGGCCTTCCCCTGGCTGTCGATGAAGAACATCGATCTTGGCATGGTTCCGGTCATGGCGATCCGCGTCGCCTATACCGGCGAACTTGGATGGGAACTGCACCACCCGATCGAGATGCAGAACCACCTGTTCGACCTGCTGGGCGAGGCCGGCGACAAGCACGGGATGAAGCTGTGCGGCGCCCGGGCGCAGAACTGGCTGCGTCAGGAAAAATCCTACCGCGCCTTCGGGGCCGATCTGGGCCGCGACGCAACCCCGCTTGAGGCCGGGCTGACCCGCTTCATCGACATGGACAAGGATTTTCGCGGCAAGGCCGCGATGGTCGCGACCGGCATCCGCAGCGCCTGCGTCACCCTGCTGATCGACGGGCCCGACGACGCCGACCCCTGGGGGCGCGAGGCGCTGAAATTCGATGGCGAGACCGTGGGGCGCCTGACCTCGGGCGGCTACTCGGTGGCCTTCGGCAAGCAGATCGGCATCGGCTATGTGCGCCCGGACCTCGCCGAGCCGGGCACGAAGCTGAAACTGTCCATGCTGCGCGGCGAATGGGATGCGGAGGTCGTGGCCGAAAGCCCCTACGACCCGACCAACGCCACGATTCGCATGAACGGCTGAGTCGCCTGCGGATCCGGTATCCGGGGGCCAAGGCCCCCGCCGGGCGCATGACTCAAAGGATCCGCCCCGATTTCTCAGGGCGGATCCAGATCAGGCGGCTCCACCTGCAGTCATGACCTGTCTTCCCCAAGAGCGGTCATCGCAACTGTGCTTGTCAAACAGGGGGCATGGAAATACCGTCCCCCATCCAGTTGCCCTGCGTGAAGGCTGTAGTGCCTGAAGCGCAAGAGACGTAACAAACGGTGCACGGGCTTTATGACAGTCCGGGCGTGACTGATTCGTGATAATCATTGCGTCCCATGCAATTTATTCACGGAGATGGTGATTTTTGCCGCGCCAGCAGCGCATCGACGAACATCGCCTCATCGACATTTCCCCCGGTGGCCACCGCCAGCACCGCGTCGCCGGCCATGCAATCGCGGCGAAACAGCGCCGCGGCCAGCGCCACCGCGCCGCCCGGCTCCAGCACGATCCTCAATCGCGCGAAGGCCAGGGCCACGGCGGCCAGCGCCTCGGAATCGCTGACCGTGAGCCCGGGGCCGCAATGCGCCTGCATGATCGGGAAGGCGAGCTTTCCCGGCGTCGGCGTCAGGATCGCGTCGCAGACCGACCCCGCCTGCCGGTCGTTGCGCAGCCGGCGCCCGGCGATCAGCGACCGCGCCGTGTCGTCGAAACCCTCGGGCTCGACGGGCCGCGGCCGCAGCCCCGGCGCATCGGCGGCCAGCGCCAGCGCCACGCCGGAGGTCAGCCCGCCGCCGCCGCAGCAAATCAGCGCGTCGGCCTCGACGACCCCCGCCTCGCGGGCCTGCGCGGCCAGTTCAAGCCCGACGCCGCCCTGCCCGGCGATCACCTGCGCATCGTCAAAGGGATGCACCAGCGTCAGCCCGCGTTCGGCGCAAAGGGCTTCGCAGATGGCTTCGCGATCGTCATGGGCGCGGTCGTAGGTCACCAGCTCGGCCGCCAGCGCCCGGGTGTTGGCGAGCTTGGCGCGCGGCGCGTCGCCCGGCATCAGGATCACCGCCGGCGCGCCCAGCATCCGCGCCGCCAGCGCCACCCCCTGCGCGTGATTGCCCGAGGAATAGGCGATGACGCCGCGCGTCCTTTGGGCGGCGTCCATCGCCGACAGGCAGGCCCAGGCGCCGCGAAACTTGAAGGATCCGGCGTGCTGCAGGCATTCGGCCTTCACCAGCACCCGGCGCCCGGCGATCTCGTTCAGAAACGGCGATTCCAGCAACGGCGTGCGGCGGGCGCGCCCCGCCAGCCGCGTCGCGGCGGCGCGAATCATCGCGATGTCGATCACCCGGCGGGGTCTTTCCGGGGCGGCGGGATCCGGGCGAGAAAATCGTCGATGGCCGCCAGCGCCTCGGGTTCGTCAAGAAACGGCGCATGGCCGCGATCCCTGATCGTGACCTGCGTCATGCCGGGATGGGCCGCGGCCATGCCCTGCAGGGTCGCGGCGCTCAGCACATCGGAATTCTCGCCCCGGATCGCCAGCAGCGGCATCGCCGTGACCGCCGCGAACATCGGCCACAGATCCAGATCCGCGCCGCCGGCCTCGGCCATCACGGCGATGGTGGCCTCGCGCAGCGCCGGGTCATAGGACAGGATCGGGCGCCCGTTGTCGTCGTCATGGCCGCAGCGCGCGTGCTTTTCCCATTGCGCCAGGCTCACGCCCGGAAACTGCGCCGCGCTGGCGTCCCGGATCGCCCGCGCCAGTTCGGCGAAGCTCTCCGCCTCGGGCGGGACGCCCAGATAGGCGAGAATGCGCTGCAACCCGTCCGTCGCCACCCGCGGCCCGATGTCGTTGAGCGCCAGCCCGGCGATCGCCCCGGGGCGCATCGCCGCCATGGCCATCCCGAGAATGCCGCCGCGCGAGGTTCCGATCAACGCCACGCCGCTCAGCCCCAGATGGTCGAGCAGCGCCAGCGCATCCTGCGCCTCCGTCGCGGCGGTGTATTCGGCGAGCGGGTCCCCTGCATGCTCCGAAGCCCCGCGCCCGCGGCTGTCGAGCCGCAGCACCCGATGGCGCGGCGCCAGATGCGCCGCCAGATCGGCGAAATCCCGATGATTGCGGGTGAGGCCGGCGAGGCAGAGCGCGACGGGGCCCCCGCCCCCGGCTTCGCCGCTGTCGCAATAGGCAAGCCGCCGTCCGTCAGGCGCATCGAAACGCTGCATGGTCTCGGGCATGCGTCCCACCCCCTCAGAGCGCCGCGGCGAGATCGGGGATGCCGGCGAGATCGCCGGCGATCCGATCCGGCCGCCAGGGCAGGCGTTCATGGGGCTCGTCGGCCCGGTTCACCCAGACCGTGGCGAACCCGTAGCCCGCCGCCGCCGCCGCGTCCCAGCCATTGGACGACACGAACAGCACCTCATGGGCCGAGACCCCGAAATGCCGCGTCACCAGGGCGTAGACCTTCGGGTTCGGCTTGAAGACGCCGACCGATTCCACCGACAGCGCCGCATCGAGCACATCGCCGATCCCGGCGCTGTCGATCGCGCCCGAGAGCATCGCCGGCGACCCGTTGGACAGGATCGCGGTCTTGATGCCGCGCGCCTTGAGCTCGGCGAGCATGGCCGGAACCTCCGGATAGGCGTCCAGCGCCCAATAGAGGTCCAGCAGATCCGCGCGGTCGGAGGCCGATACGCCGCCCACGGCGTCGATGGCGAAGTCGAGCCCGTCCGTGGTCACCGACCAGAAATCCGTATGCACCCCGGCGGTGGCGCGCAGCCAGGTGTATTGCAGCTGCTTGAGACGCCAGACCTGCGACAGCTGCGGCCAGATTTTCGCGAACGCCTCCTTGCCAGGGCGGGCGGCGAGGTTGCGCGCGGCGGCGGCGACGTCGAACAGCGTGCCGTAGGCGTCGAAGACGCAGATGGATGCAGTCATGGAATCCTCCCATTCATTGCCGGGAAGTGTCGGCGCGCGAGGCGAACAAGGCAAGCGGCGATGGGCGCGGCGCGGTTCAGTCACTCGCGCGGCGGCCTCGATGGCGCGGCGCCTGCCCGACACGCCGGCGATCGGCCCGTGATTTCGTGGCGGGGCGCCGCGTCCGCCATACGGAGAGCGGCGGCGAAGGCGCTCGCGGCGCGCTGCGGAAATCGGCGCGGTCGGGACCGAAATGCGTCGACCATTCGCGCCAATCCGTCGGCGCGCCGCGCGCATGGCTGGTCGACCGTTCGCGGCGGCAGACGCGGCGCCCCCTGCCGGCAGGCCTGGACCAGGCTGTCGGGCCAGCCATGGCGCCTCTCCTCGACCGCGCGGAGAGACCGGACGCATGAGCTTCGCGCCACGCCCATCGCCATGACCCCATGCGCTCGGATCGGTCCATGGTCAGTCCAGGCGCATGGGTTTGCCAGATAGGCAATTGCCGAAAAAAAGGCCCCTCCGCGAAGGGAGGGGCCCAGTGGCGGAGACCGCGAGTCCGCGAACAGGCGGCGCGCGGGCGGGCTCCAGGCGAACGGGGGGGGCGATCGGGCCGTCAGCTCTCGCGCATCTCGGCGCGGATCTGCTGGCGGAAAAAATCGATGGGCACGGGCTTGCCGTCGCGCTTGAAATGCCAGTACGTCCAGCCGTTGCAGCTCGGCGCGCCCTCCAGCGCGGCGCCGACCTGATGGATCGAGCCGCGCGCGTCATGGGCGATCAGCGTGCCGTCGGCGCGGATCTTCGCCTTGTGGCGGCCGTTGATCGACACCAGTTCGTCGCCGGGCTCCAGCATCCGCCGCTCCACCAGCTGGCCGAAGGGGATGCGCGGCTCCTTGCGCTTGGACTGGGTGACCTTCAGCGCATCGAGGTCGTAGGGCACGACCGCGTCGATGCGCTTGCGGGCCACCTCGCGATACTTCGCCTCGCGTTCGATGCCGATCCAGTTGCGCCCCAGCCGTTTCGCCGCGGCGCCGGTGGTGCCCGACCCGAAGAACGGATCCAGGATCACGTCGCCGGGATCGCTGGCCCCGACGATCACCCGGTGCAGCAGCGATTCCGGCTTTTGCGTCGGATGCGCCTTGTCGCCGTTGTCGTCGCGCAGGCGCTCGCCGCCCGAACAGATCGGCAGCACCCAGTCCGAGCGCATCTGCAACCCGTCGTTCAGCTCCTTCAGCGCCTCGTAGTTGAAGGTGTATCTGCCGGCTTCGTCGCGCGCCGCCCAGATCATGGTCTCATGGGCGTTGGTGAAGCGCTTGCCGCGGAAGTTCGGCATCGGGTTGGTCTTGCGCCAGACCACGTCGTTGAGGATCCAGAACCCCGCGTCCTGCAGCGCCGCGCCGACCCGGAAGATGTTGTGATACGAGCCGATCACCCAGATCGCCCCGTCGGGCTTGAGCACCCGGCGCGCCGCCTTCAGCCAATCCCGGGTGAACCGATCATAGACCGCAAAGCTGTCGAACTGGTCCCAGGCGTCGTCGACCGCGTCCACCTTGGAATTGTTCGGTCGGTGCAGATCCCCCTTCAATTGCAGATTATAAGGCGGGTCCGCAAAGATCAGATCCACCGAATCCGCGGGCATCGCGTCCATCGCGGCGACGCAGTCGCCGGCGAGAATCTGGCCCAGCGGCAGTTTCGCAACAGGTTTGCGCGCAATATGTGTCTTTTGTGTTTTGATTTTCGACGCCATGTCCAGCCTCTTGGTCCCTCGATGCAAGCCCAAGATGAGTCATTTGCGATTCGGCGTCAATTTCTTTTTGAATCATGCGTTTAACTATTTTTCTTCAAGCAATATCTTGTGTATGGGGGCGAAGGAACGCCGATGATGTTGTGTCACCCCCAAGCGCGCGAGCGCCGCGATATGCTCGGGAACCCCGTAGCCCATGTTGCGCTCCCACCCATATCCGGGGTGTTTTTGCGCCAGATCGCGCATGATCCGGTCGCGCGTGACCTTGGCCACGATCGACGCCGCGGCGATGGACAGCGAGCGCGCATCGCCCGTCACGATCCCCTCGCCGGGGCAGTCGAGCCCGGGCGGAACCCTGTTGCCGTCGATCAGCGCGTAGGAGGGCGGCGCCGGCAGCGCCGCCGCCGCCCGGCGCATGGCGGCCCAGGTGGCCCCGAGAATGTTGAGCGCCGCGATCTCCTCGACGCTGGCCAGCCCGACCCCCACCTGCGCGCTGTCGCGGATCAGGTCATGCAGCGCCTCGCGCCGCTTTGGCGACAGCCTCTTGGAATCGTCGATGCCTTCGGGGATGCGCGCGGGATCGAGCACCACCGCCGCGGCGCAGACCGGCCCGGCCCAGGGCCCGCGCCCGACCTCGTCGATGCCGCAGACGCCGCCATTGATCCGCAGCCGCAGGCGGGCGGCGGTCTCGAAGGACATGTCCGGGCCGGGCCGGGTCCTGGATCGCGATGGCGGCATGGGCGCGCTCCTCGGCGTCTCGGCCCCGATCGCGGGCCCCCGGGGTTCAGGCGGGGTGGCTCAGGCGGGGTGGCTCAGGCGAACAGGAACACCCCGTCGTCGAGCTCCGCGATCCCGCGCCCCAGCAGCAGGATCTCCGCCTCGCCGCCATCCGCGGCGATGGCGATGCGCGCGTTTCCGTCGGCGGTGTCCGCGAAGGCGGAAAAATCCTCGACCCCCGACAGGCCGAAGGCGCGCAGGTCGAGCCGGTCCCGCGCCGGGTCGAAATCCTCGATGTCGCTGCGCCCGAACGCCTGCGCGAACACGAACAGATCCGCCTCCGCGCCGCCGGTCATATGGGTGAGCGACGCCGCTTGCCCCGCCGCCTGCGGCGCCGGCGCGGCGAGGCCCTGAATCACCCCCGCGCGCATTGCGGCGTAGCCGATGGCCTCGGCGGCGTGGGTGGTTTCGGGGTCGGCGGATTGCTCCTCCTGCACCGTCACGCCGAACCCCGTCGCGCTCAGCGACGTCAGCCGCAGCGCCGCCGGGTCGCTGCCGACCCAGCTCTGCATCGAGGCCAGAAGCACCGGGGTCCCCGCGATCGCCGCGCCGAACCCGAAGCTCGCCCCCTGATCGTCGACCCGCGACGCGGTCTCGCCCGCCTCGATCCCGCCGCCGGCGCCCGCCTCGACGGCGATCCAGCTCACGGTCTCGGACTTGTGCGAGCCGCCGGCCTGCTCCTCCTGCAGCCGCACCTGGAAATCGGCCCCGCCCACGTTGCGCGCCCGCGTCGTCACCGCGTCGCCCCCCGCCGCGCTCGACGCCTGGGTCAGCACCACCGCGTCGGTCATCGCGCCGCCCAGCGACACGGTCTTGAAGCCGACGCCGACCTGCGCCTCGCCGGCGTGGAGCGCGCGCCCGTCGGCCAGCGTGTGACCCCCCGCCGAGACCGCCAGCCAGCCGATGGTCTCGACCCCGTGGGCCCCGTCGAGATAGTTCCATTCGTCGATCTGGAATTCGAACCCCGCATCGGTGACGTTGCGCACCCGGGTCACCGCCGGCGCGCCGTCCCCGGCGCTGAGCGGGCCCATGACCACCACCGCCCCGGCGATGGTCTGGGCGAAGGACACGCTGTGCCATTCCGCGCCCCCGGCCTGCGCCACGCTGACGCTGCCCGCCTCGCCGATGGCGTTGGCCGGCGGCGCGTCGGCGCCCGCGAAGCTCACCGTGACGGCGCCCGCGTCGCTGGCCCCGAAATCGTCGCTGACGGTGTAGCCGAGGGCGATGGAATCGCTTTCCCCCGCCGCCAGATCGGCCATGGCCGCCCCCGGCGTCACGCTCAGCGTCCCGTCCCCCGCAAGCGTCACCGACACCGACCGCCCGCCCGCCGAGGTGACGTTGAAGGCGGTCCCGACAGCGCCCCCCGCGACCCCGGTCACGGTCATGTGGTCGCCCGCGTCAACATCCGCGTCATTGGCCAGCACGTCGAAGGCCTGCGCCCCGGATTCGGCCGCCGCGAAGGCGTCGTCGCCGGCGATCACCGCGTCATTGGCCCCCTGGACGGTCAGCGTCGCCGTGGCGCTCGCCGTCGCGCCCGCGGCGTCCGCGATGGTGTAGCTGAAGCTTTCGACCGCGCTTTGCCCGGCGCCCAGACCGTCATAGACCGAGCCCCCGGCCCCGTCGCCCACCGCGAGGCTCGCGGTCCCGTCGGCGGCGACGCTGAGCGCCGCCCCGGAGGCCAGAAGCACCAGCGCCGGCGCCCCGGACGCCACCGCCTGCCCGGAGACCGAGACCACCGAGATCCCGTCCCCACCATCAGCCCCGGACCCGTTATCCGCAAGAAGATCAAACGAACCGCCCCCGTCCTCGCTCGCCGTCACCGAGTCCGATCGCGCAACCGGGCCCGATGCGCCGAACAGCGCCCCGAAAGCGTAGGAGACGCCGTCGAAGACCAGCGTCTCCACGTCGTCATAGACGATGTCGACGCCCTCGCCGGTCACCCGCAGGGCGTTGGCCAGCGAGGCGAAGGCGTAGCCGGCGAAGGCGTAGGCGAAGCTCGCCACGTCGATCCCGGCGCCGCCATGCAGCATGTCGTCGCCCGCGCCGCCGATCAGCGTGTCGTCGCCGCCGCGCCCTTCAAGGACGTTGTCTGCGGCGTTGCCGATGATCACGTCGTCGAACCCGGTGCCGACGGCGTTCTCGATCACCGTGCCGAAGGCGATGCCCAGATTGGCGATCATCCCGAAGGTCGAGGAATAGGCGCCGGGCGTCAGATCGATGACGCTGGAGGTTCGCGCCGTCACCCCGTAGCCGGCGATCGAGCCGTCGGCGTTGTAGGTCACCACCGCCTCGCGCGACGCCGCGTCGCCGCTGAGGTCGAGCGTGTCGGTCCCGCCGGCGTCGTAGATGGTCAGCACCGGCGTGGCGTTGAAGCCGAAATCATAGACCTCGTTGATCCCGGCGCTGGCGTTGAAGCCATAGGTCGTGTCGCCGGTCCGGGTGGTCGGGTTCAGCCCGTAGCCGGCGAATTTGCCGGCGAAATCGCCCTGGGTCAGCGCCAGGATATCGTAGACCATGGGGGTCTGGGCAAACAGCCGCGCCGAGGCCGGGTTGGAACTGCCGGGATTGGCGTCGGCGTCCCAGTGGAAGGCGCCGCTGTTGTCCTGTTCGGCGTTGAAATACGACATCACCGTGTAGCGGCGGGTGTCCTGCAGGAACTCGGCGCTGCCCAGATAGGTGATCGGGCCGCCGCTGCCGGCGTTGTAGGCGCCCGGGTGGCTGAGCCCCAGCGCATGCTCGAATTCATGCAGGATGGTGGTGAAGCCGTAGCGGCCGTAATCGATGTTGGCGCTCTGGTTGGAATTCCAGTTCTGGTCGAAATAGATGTCCGACGCGACGATCCGCCGGCTGATGCTGTAATAGCCGGTGGAGGCGTAGGTGCCGTTGCCGCGCGAGCCGTTGAAGGTGATGTCGCCGGCGGCCGCGGTCTCGGTGAAGGCGAGATCGAGGATTTCCCCGAGCATGTCCACCGCCGCGCCGATCCAGGCGCGCTGATTGGCGTCGAGCGCATCGCCCGCGGTGGAATTGTCGTTGAAGGAATAGGTCAGCGCGGAACTGGTCCAGTGCAGGCCTTCGCGGGTGATCTGGTCGGCGATCTGCTGATCGCTGAAGGACGCCGGAACCGCCATGTGTTTCCCCTCCCCGAAACCGCTCGGGTCTACGCAATTTCTTGCGCTCTGCGTCTGCCCTTGACGCCGGGCGCTTTTTCCAATCGGGGCACTCTACGCCAGATTCAGGTTAATTTCCAACATGCAGATCGCAAAATCAGGGCGAACGGGGCGTAAACCAATCGGCGCGACGCCGCGCCGGGTCACGCAGGGTCACGTCGGCAGGGCGAGGCGCGGGCTCAGTCGCCATGCACCGCGATCTGCGCCAGCGAGGCCTCGCGCGGGGCGATGGCGCGGAACGCCTCGCGCACCCCCATCTCCACCAGCGCGCGCTCCACGGTCAGCAGGGTGTTGTCGGCGTGGTCCTCGCACATGGCGCGCATGTGGGCGAGCTCCTCGGCCGCGACCGGCGTCGCCGCGTCGATGTCGGGGGCGCCGTAGCGGTCGACGAAATGCGCCGCCAGTCGGGCCACCTGTTCGTCGTATTCGCGCGCGCTGATGGCGCAGACCACGACCAGCGTGGCGCGGCCGAAGCTTTCCAGCCCCAGCCAGCCATTGGCGAAGGCCTGGCGAGCCTTGCCGGTCAGGTCGGCCTCGGTCCAGTCGGAGAACGCGAAGGCCCCGGACACCGCCCATTCGTCGATCTCCGCCACGGGATCGAAGATCAGCGTGTCCGAAACATCAAGCCGCAGCGTGCGCGCCAGCTTCATCGGCGCGTCGGTCGCGTCGGTCGCATCGGTCGCGCCGGTCATGGCGCCTCGTCCAGCAGATCGGCGAGCGGCAGGACGCGCGTCCCCTCCGGGGTGCGCAGCAGCATGCCGCCCAGTTCGTCCAACCCCACGAACACGCCCTTGGCCGGGGTTTCCACCGGCGCGCCCAGGCGGTCGCATTTTTCGCGCCAGGCGGCGTGCAGGGGGGCCAGCCCGTCATCCAGAAACCGGTTGATCCACACCAGCATGTGCCGCGACCAGGCCTCGATCAGCTGCGGCGCGGCGATGTCGGCGCAGCCCTCGTCATGCAGCGTGGTGCGGTCGGGGGTCTCGCCCGGCTCCACCGCCAGCGGCATGATCGGCACGCTCAGGCCCAGCACCAGCCAGTCCGGGGGCGCGTCCGCCCCGGTCGATCCCGCCCCCGCCGCCGCCGGCGCGGCGGCGGCGCGCAGCCGGCCGCAGCGCGCGCCGTTGACCCGGATCCCCGCGGGCCAGTCGAAATGCACCGCCACCTCGGGCGGGGCCAGCGCGCCGAAGGCGTCTGAAAACCCCAGCAGCGCCGCGAAGCTGACGCCGACGGCGCGCGACAGCGGCATGTCGGGGGCCAGCAGCACCGCAGCGCGCATCGCCGCCAGATCCTCGGACCAGACGATCAGCCCCGGCTCGGCCCCCATCATCGCCGCCGCCACCGCCTTGTCGAACGGGTCGAGTCCGGGGGCCAGCGGCTCGCCGCGAAACAGCGGCGCGAAGCGTGGGCGCAGCGGCCGGGCGGGGAGGCGGGCGGGCATCAGCCCACGGCCCCGCCGGGGGCCGGCGCGGGGTCGCCGGACAGCGCGCCGCTCGCCTCGAGCCGCGTCAAGATGTCAAAGAACGCCCTGGCCTGCGGGCCCTCGGGATCGGCGGCCACGATCGGCGCGCCGCCATCCCCCGCCACCCGGATCGCCAGATCCAGCGGCGCCTCGCCCAGAAACGGAACCCCCATCTTGTCCGCTTCCGCCTTCGCGCCGCCATGGCCGAACGGGTGATGCACGGTCCCGCAGGTCCCGCAGACAAAGCGCGACATGTTCTCCACCACCCCGAGGATCGGCGTCCCGGCGCGCCGGAACATGTCCACCGCCTTGCGCGCGTCGATCAGCGCGATGTCCTGCGGCGTCGAGACCACGATCGCCCCGATCAGCTCGGCGCTCTGACACAGGGTCATCTGCACGTCGCCCGTGCCCGGCGGCAGATCCACCAGCAGCACGTCGAGCCGCCCCCAGGCCACCTGCGTCAGCATCTGCTGCAAGGCGCCGATCAGCAGCGGGCCGCGCCAGACCACCGCCTCGTCCTCGGCCGTCATCAGTCCGATGGACATCAGCGTCACCCCGTGATTGCGCAACGGCAGGATGGTGCGCCCGTCGGGGCTGGACGGGCGCCCCGACACCCCGAGCATGCGCGGCTGGCTCGGCCCGTAGACATCGGCGTCAAGCAGCCCGACCCGCATCCCCCGCGCCGCCATCGCCACCGCGAGATTGGCCGCGATCGTCGATTTCCCCACCCCGCCCTTGCCCGAGGCCACGGCGATGATCCGTCCGATCCCGGGTATTTTCCTGTCCGGCGGCTTTGGCGCCGGGGCCGCGGGCCGCGCCGAAACGCCCAGATCCGGCGGCGGCCCGGTCGGGCGCATGGGCGGGGTCTTCGCCGCCGGCGCCGCGCCCTGCGCCGAATGGGCGGTCAGCACGGCGGTGACCTCGACGACCCCGGGCAGCGCGCGCACCGCGACCTCGGCGGCGCGGCGCAGGGGCTCCATCGCGGCGCCGCGCGCCGGATCCACCTCGATGGCGAAGCGCACCGATCCGTCGCGCGCCGTCAGCCCCGAAACCAGCCCGGCGCTGACGATGTCCCGCCCGCTCGCCGGGTCGAGGATCCCGCCCAGCGCCGTCATGACCTGCTGCGCGTCGGCCAAGATCAGGCCTCGCCGTTCAACTGGATCTCGCCCTCGATCACGTGCTCCAGCGGCGCGCCCTCCAGCGTCAGCACGACGCGCGCGCGCAGCGGCCCCTCGCCAAGCGTTCCGGCCTCGCGGGCGCGGCGCACCGCCGCCTCGATCTCGCGCTGCGAGGTGACGCCCACGGTCTTGAGAAACTTGCGCATGGACATGTTGAAGGCTTCGTCTGACATTTTCATCTTCCCTGTTGCGCCGGCGCTCGCGCCGTCTGTTTCGACGGCGCCCGAATACTTAGCCCGTAGCGGCGGCGCCGTCGAGGCGAAGCGCGGTTTGAGCCGGCGCCGCGTCCGCGCTAGGCTGGCGCGCCCCGGCTGTCGAGCCCGGCCCGGCGCCGGGCCGCGCACGCGCCGCCCCCCGGACGGGAGACAACGCCATGCCCCCCAACGCCCGCCCGGCCGCCCCGCCGGCCCCAGCGCCCAGGCGCCCGGATCGCGCCCGCCGATCCCCATGGCCCCGGCGCGGCATGTCCGCCCCCAAGCCCCCATCGCCGTCGCCGCCCCCATCGCCGCCGCCGTCGCCCCCATCATCGCCGCCGTCGCCCCCATCGCCGCCGTCGCCGCCCCCATCACCGCCGTCGTCGCCCTGCGCGCCCCGCGCCGGCCAGGCCCAAGACCGCCGCCCGGCCGCCTGGCGCCTGGCGCTGGCCCTGGCGGCCATGCTTGGCCCGAGCGCCCCGCCCCCGGCCCGCGCCGAGCCGCCGCCCCTGCGCCTCGCCGCCCCCGCCGCGCTGATCGAGATGGGGCTGCTCAAGCACCTGCTGCCGCGCTTCCGCTTCAAGACGCGCATCCGCGTCATCGCCAGCCCGGCGCCCGAAAACCCCGACCTGTCCCTGACCCCGGCGGGGGCCGCGCCGGGCGCGCCCCCGGTGCTGCGCCGCCGCGAGGGCGAGACATTCGCGCTGATACTCCTCGCCGACGACCCGGCGCGCCGCGCCCGCGCCGCGCGCCTGACCGCCTGGCTGCGCAGCGGATCGGGCCGCCGCGCCATCGAGGGCTTCAAGCTCGACGGCCGGCAGGCCTTCGCCCCGGCGAACGCCATTGTCGCGCCGCCCAAACCGGTCCCCGTGACCGGCGACGCCATGGCCGGGTCGCGGCTGGCGCTGGTGCATTGCGGGCGCTGCCACGTGATCGATCAGCGCAACCGCCATGGCGGCATCGGCTCCACGCCCTCCTTTGCGGCGGTGCGCGCGCTGCCGGAATGGCGGCTGCGCTTCGCGGGGTTCCACACGGTCAACCCGCATCCCTCCTTCACCCGGATCGAAGGCGTGAGCGACCCCTTCGACCCGGCCCGCCCGCCCCATATCGCGCCGGTGATCCTGACCCAGGAAGAGGCCGACGCCATCGCCGCCTACGCCGCCACCATCGAACCGAAGGATCTGGGGCTCTCCGACATCGCGCGCTGACCCTCGCGCGGCGCGCCGATGGCAATGCCGCTCCGGACCTGGATCCTGGCCTTTCACGCCCGACACGCCAGACGAAGGCCGGTCCCGACGCCAGCGCAGGGCGGATCCCGATCCGCCATTGGGGCGACGTCCGCCAAGGGCGGCGCACCCCCTGACCGGGGGCGGCGCTCAGGAGTCGCCGTCGCCGTTCAGATAATCGTCGGTGGTGCGGGTGCGCGGGCGCTCGCCCATGGCGAAGGGCGAATCGCCGACCTGAAACTGCGCGCGCACCCGGCAGTCGTCACACATGCGGATCAGCCGGGAATTGTCGGACTCCGTGAACATCCAGTGCTTGCCCGACAGTTTTTCGGATATCCGCTCGATGGTGGACCTGACGCCGAACAGCTTGCCGCATTCGACGCAGGCGAAGGGCTCCTCCTCGTGCAGCACGACGGGCGCCAGCGCGGCGGCGCCCGCGTCGAGCTGTGGGATCAGGCGGATCGCGTCCTCCGGGCAGGCGGCGGCGCAGATCCCGCATTGCAGGCAGGCGGCCTCCTGAAACCGCAGCTGCGGGCGCTCGGCATTGTCGCCCAGCGCCCCGACCGGGCACAGCGACACGCAGGCGAGACACAGCGTGCAGGCCTGCGCATCCACCGCCACGGCGCCGTAAGGCGCGCCCTCGGGCAGCGGGATCGGCGGGCGCCCGTCCGCGCCGCCCGCCGCGGCCAGGGCCGAGACCACCAGCCGCGTCACCTCGCGCCGCCCGCCCAGCGGCAGGATCGGCGCCGCGCCGTGCGGGGCGGGGCGGGGGGCGTCGCAAAGCGCCGCCTCCAGCGCCTCCGGTTCGGCGGGGTCGAGCAGAGCGATGCGCCGCGCGCCCGCGCCGCCGGCGTCATCCTCGCCCAGCGCGCCCGACACCAGCGCCCGCGCGATCGCCAGCTGCCCGTCCAGCGCCGCGCGGTCGGTTCGCGGCCCGGCCAGCACCAGCGCCGCGCCGAACCCGCAGCCCAGCGCGGCCAGCAGCTCCGCATGGCCGACGCCCTCGACATTCGACGTCTGCACCGGGATCACGTCGGCGGGCAGCCCGCGCCCGAATCGCGCCGACAGCGCAATCATCCCGGCGCCGAAACCGTCATGGAACAGCGCGCGGGGCGCGTCGCCCCCGGCGGCGCGATAGGCGGCGGCGAGCGTGCGCAGCCGCAGGAACAGATGTTCGACCGGCGGCGCGTCATGGCTCACCGCGCCCGAGGGGCAGACGGCGGCGCAAGCCCCGCACCCGGCGCAGATCGCCGGATCCACCGCCACCGCGTCGCCCGCCGGCAGGATCGCCCCGGCGGGGCACATGTCGAGACAGCGCGAGCACCCCGCCTGCCCGGCCCGCGAATGGGCGCAGAGCGCGGCGTCAAGGCGCACATGCAGCGGCTTTTCGAACACCCCGACCATCTGGGCCGCGTCAAAGGCGGCGCGCGCCGCCGCCGCCGGGTCGCGCGGATCGGCGCGCAGATAGCCGTCGCGCTTGCCCGGCGCCGGGAACAGCGCCGCGCCGCCGCTCAGATCCAGCAGGATGTCGCAGCGCGAGCGCGCGCCGTCGCGCGCCGCCCCGAAGCCCAGCGCGCCGCGCCCGCCCGGCGCCAGTTCGGCATAGCCGTTCACCGTCACCTCGAAACCGCCCAGCGCCCCCGACGCCGCGGCGACGCGCCCCAGCGCCACCGCGATCTCGCCGCCATCGCCGGCCCCATCACCGGCCTCGCCGCGCAGATCGGCGGGCGACAGGTCCTCGGGCGCGGCGCTCAGCAGCAGCGTCACCGCCAGCGCGCCGGACAGGCGGCGCGCGGCGTCGAACGCCGCCTCGCCGTCGCCGATCACCAGGCAGACCCCGTCCGAGGTCACGTCCGTCACCGGGGTCGGGACGGCGGGCAGCGCCGCCTCGGCCAGCAGCGCCGCCTGTTTGGGCGTGGCGGGCGCGTCCGCGCTCCACCCGGCGCGATCGCGAATATCGGCGACGCGCAGGCGCCCGGCGACGTCCAGATCCTCGGCCAGTTCGCGAAACCGCCCGGCCTCCTGCGCGCAGGCGATCAGCGTCTCGCCCCCGGCCAGCGCGTCGCGCGCCGCCGCCGCCTGCGTCGTGCACAGGGCGGTGCAGGCGCGCACCCGCCGCGCCCCGGCGGCGCGGCGCAGGGCCTCGGGGTCAAGCCGCATGCTCCCCTCGCAGTCGCAGACCAGCAGCGTGTCGATTTCAGCCATGAACGGTTCTCCCTGCCGGCGCCTCGACCATGGACTTGCGCGGCGCGGCGTCTATTGTCATTGGTCGACCGGCGCCGCCGTTGCGCCCGTCAACGACCTGCGACCGTATCGGTTTCCGGGCGCAGGGCAAGCCGCGCGACGGGCGCGCGGGCCGCATTTTTTGCCTGGGAGGCGGCATGCACAAGCCAGCGAAGCCAGCGACGCGGGGCGGCGAGCTTCAGCCGGGCGCCCCCGCGCCCGCCCCCGCCCCCGCCCGCCCGCCAGTCGAGCGCATGATCTCCATGCCGGTGGGGATCGTCATCCGCCGCAGCCCCGGCGTCACCCGCTGGGCGCAATGGTCATGGCGGGTCGCCGCGGTGCTGCCCGGCGCCGGCCCCGCCTGCTGGGCGGTCCTGCGCCGCGAGGGCGACGCCGTGGAATACCACGCCCGCACGCTGCCGCTGGAACTGCACCGCAGCGACACCGAATCATATCTGGTGGCGCTCAACATGGCCGAACCCTCGGTGTTCGTGGTGCTGCGCAAGGGCGAGGACCCGGACGCGCCCGGCGACTGGGGGGTGCATCTGGTCACCGCCTCGGCCCATGACGCGCTTGACTACCAGGACAGCGGCGAGGAGATCGTGGAGCCCGTGCCCATGCCCGCCGGCCTCGCCGCCTGGGTGCGGAGCTTCTGCGACCGCCACCACCGCGACGAGGCCTTCGTCAAGCGCCGCCGCGACAAGCGCACGCTGGGCGACCCCGAGGACGGGATCGGCGACGCGCGGGTGCGCCAGACCGCCGATGTCTACCGGGCGCCGGCGCAGGCCAAGCCCGGCGCCGGCAAGCCGCGATGACCGGCGGCGGCGACGACGATGACGGCTTCGCGGGCCGCTGGTCGCGGCGCAAGGCCCTGGCGCGGCGCGGCGTTCCCGCGCCCGAGCCTGCAATCGGCGACGCCGCGACGCCGGCGCCCCGCCCCGACGCCGCGCCGGACTCCGATGAAACAGCGGCAAAGACCGACGCCGATTGGCTGGCCGAGCTGGGCCTGCCCGATCCGGACACCCTGCGCGGCGGCGATGATTTCAAGGCCTTCATGGCCCGCGAGGTGCCCCGCCGCCTGCGCAACCGGGCGCTGCGGCGGCTGTGGAGCAGCGACCCGACGCTGGCCTGCCTCGACGGGCTGGTGGATTACGCCGATGACTACACCGACGCCGCCACCCGCATGGAGGGGATGCAGACCATCTACCGCGTCGGGCGCGGGCTGCTGCCCGACCCGGCCCCGGAAATCGATGCGAAAATCGATGCGAAAATCGAGTCGGGGGTCGAAGCGGGGGGCGAATTGGAGGACGAATTGGGGGCGGAAACGGCTTCGGGACGCGTCGCGGATGACGGCCCGGAGGCGATCGAGGCCGCCGCCGCCCGAAGCGACGACGCGCAGGCCCCGAATGACGAACTGAGCGGCGATACGGGCGCCGATCCGGGCGGCGCCGTCCTCGCCCCGCGCGATCCAGTCCAGCGCGCGACCGCCGCGCGGGTCTCGGCGGCGGGTTCGTCCTCGCTGCGGCCGCCGGCGCGCGACGACGCCGAAAGCCGGCTTGCTGCGCAGACCGGGGCGCAAAGCGGGGCGCAGGGCGCCGGGGCCGCGACGCCCGAACCGGATGCCGCCCCCGACAGGGCCCCCGACAGGACGCCCGAAAATCCCCCCGCGCCGCGTCGGATGCGGTTTTCCTTCGACGCGCCGTGATCCGCCCTCGCCCGCGATCCCGACCGGCCCGCCTTCCGCCCCGACCCGGCGCGCATTTCCTGGCCGCAAGCCCCGCATCAAAAACCCGAAACCATCCGAAAGTTGTATTGGACATCATCGCCAAACCG
Organism: Oceanicella sp.; assembly: GCF_056449545.1. Classification (NCBI taxonomy): domain Bacteria; kingdom Pseudomonadati; phylum Pseudomonadota; class Alphaproteobacteria; order Rhodobacterales; family Paracoccaceae; genus Oceanicella; species Oceanicella sp. The sequence continues at coordinate 20,362 of NZ_JBWOMN010000057.1, forward strand.
GCTTTAACTTGTGCGCTAATGTTTCAACAGCGAACGGTTGCGCATGTCGGTTGACGCGGTTGCAAGCGAGGAGCGGGTGGCGGAGGAGGATCTTCTGCGCGCGTCGCTCTACGACTTCCTCGGCGTGCTGCTGGCGCGCCCCCCGGACCGCGAAGCGCTCGACATGGCCGCCGGGCTCAGCGGCGACGACAGCGAACTGGGGCGCGGGATCGCGGCGCTGGCGCGGCTGGCGCGGGCGACCTCGGACACCGTCGCGCGGCGCGAATTCAACGCCCTGTTCATCGGCGTGGGGCGTGGCGAACTGATGCCCTACGGGTCCTACTACATGACCGGGTTTCTCAACGAAAAGCCGCTGGCCAAGCTGCGCGCCGACATGGCGCGGCTGGGCGTGGCGCGCGCCGAAAACGTGTTCGAGCCCGAGGACAACATCGCCTCGCTGTGCGAGATCATGGCCGGGCTGATCCGCGGCGATTTCGCCGCCCCCGCGTCGCTGGCGGCGCAGAAGGATTTTCACGCCACCCATCTCGCGCCTTGGGCGGCGCATTTCTTCGCCGATCTGGAGGCCGCCGAGGGCTCGGCGCTCTACGCCCCCGTGGGCAGGGTCGGGCGGGCGTTCATGGAGATCGAGCGCGAGGCGTTTCGCATGGCGGGCTGAAATCGGGCGCTCTGGCCCGCGCGAACGCGAAGATGCAAGACCAGTGCAAGAAAACAGCATAGGGAGAAAGCCGAATGAGCAAGAAAAAGACGGCCAACCGCCGCGATTTCCTCAAGCTGGCCGGGGTCGCGGCGCCCGCGGCGGCGGCGGCGCTGGTCGCGCCGGGCGCAGCCAGGGCGGCGCAGGCGGACGCCATGCGGGACCCAGCCAGGGGCGCCGGCCTGCGCAAGACCGAGCACGTGCGAAAATACCTCGAATCCGCGCGTTTCTAGGCGCGGCCGCGACGATGTGCGCCCGGGAATGACGGGGAACGGCAGCGAAAGGCCCAGACCCCGCCGCCCGGCCAGATGCGGCCGCAAGGCCCGAACGCGCGACCAGGCCGCCAGGCCCGGATCGGCGCGCGCCCCGCAAGGGGCCAATCCAGGGAGAACGAAATGCTCAGGAGAAAGACCAACGGGGTAGCGAAAGGCCCCCGGACCGGGTCCGTCCTGTCTCATGTCGCCGCCGCATCGGTGGATCGCCGCGGCTTTCTCAGGGGCTCGGGCCTCGCCATCGGCGGCATGGCGGCGCTGACCGCCACGGGCGGCACGGTGCGCAAGGCCGCGGCGCAGGGCGCCGACGGCGCGGTCGAAACCATCAAATCGGTCTGCACCCATTGCTCGGTCGGCTGCACGGTGATGGCCGAGGTGCGCAACGGCGTCTGGATCGGGCAGGAGCCCGGCTGGGACAGCCCGTTCAACCTCGGCGCCCATTGCGCCAAGGGCGCCTCGGTGCGCGAACACGCCCATGGCGAACGCCGCCTGAAATACCCCACCAAGCTGGTCAACGGCGAATGGGTCCGGGTCAGCTGGGACGAGGCGATCAACGAGATCGGCGACAAGATGCTGGCGATCCGCGAGGAAAGCGGCCCCGACAGCGTCTACTGGCTGGGCTCGGCCAAGCATTCCAACGAACAGGCCTACCTGATCCGCAAGTTCGCCGCCTACTGGGGCACCAACAACGTCGACCACCAGGCGCGGATCTGCCATTCCACCACGGTCGCCGGGGTGGCGAACACATGGGGCTACGGCGCCATGACCAATTCCTACAACGACATCCACAATTCCAAGGCGATCTTCGTGATCGGCGGCAACCCGGCCGAGGCGCACCCGGTGTCCCTGCTGCACATCCTGCGCGCCAAGGAACAGAACAACGCGCCGCTGATCGTCTGCGATCCGCGCTTCACCCGCACCGCCGCCCATGCCGACGAATACGTGCGCATGCGCCCGGGGTCGGACGTGGCGCTGGTCTGGGGCATCCTCTGGCACATCTTCGAAAACGGCTGGGAAGACAAGGAATTCATCCGCACCCGCGTCTATGGCATGAGCGAGGTGAAGGAGGAGGTCGCGCGCTGGACCCCCGAGGAGACCGAGCGCGTCACCGGCGTCCCCGGCAGCCAGCTCAAGCGCGTGGCCCGCACCATGGCCAACAACCGCCCCGGCACGGTGATCTGGTGCATGGGCGGCACCCAGCACACCAACGGCAACAACAACACCCGCGCCTACTGCATCCTGCAACTGGCGCTCGGCAACATGGGGGCCGCGGGCGGCGGCACCAACATCTTCCGCGGCCATGACAACGTGCAGGGGGCGACCGATCTGGGCGTGCTCGCCGACACGCTGCCCGGCTATTACGGCCTGTCCGCCGGGTCCTGGGCCCACTGGGCGCGGGTCTGGGAAGAAGACCTCGACTGGCTGAAGGGCCGCTTCGCCAGCATCACCGGGGCCGACGGCAAGGACAAGCCGCTGATGAACCAGAAAGGCATCCCGGTGTCGCGCTGGATCGACGGCGTGCTGGAGGCCAAGGAAAACCTCGACCAGCCCGACAACACGCGGGCCATGGTGTTCTGGGGCCACGCGCCCAATTCCCAGACCCGTCTGGTCGAGATGAAATCGGCGATGGAAAAGCTAGACCTGCTGGTGGTGGTGGACCCGTATCCCACCGTCTCGGCAATCCTGCACGACCGCACCGACGGGGTCTATCTGCTGCCCGCCAGCACGCAGTTCGAGACCTACGGCTCGGTCACCGCCTCCAACCGGTCGCTCCAGTGGCGCGAAAAAGTCGTGGAGCCGCTGTTCGAATCCCTGCCCGATCACACCATCATGGCCAAGTTCGCGCAGAAATTCGGCTTCGCCGACCGCATGTTCCGCAACATCGCCGTCAATGGCGAGGAACCGCTGGTCGAGGACATCACCCGCGAATTCAACCGCGGCATGTGGACCATCGGCTACACCGGCCAGTCGCCCGAACGCCTGCGCAAGCACATGGCCAACCAGCACACCTTCGACCGCACCAGCCTGCGCGCGGTGGGCGGCCCGGCGGACGGCGATTTCTACGGCCTGCCATGGCCCAGCTGGGGCACGCCGGAGATGAATCACCCCGGCACCGCCAATCTCTATGACATGTCGCTGCCGGTCTCCGAGGGCGGGCTCACCTTCCGCGCCCGCTTCGGGGTCGAGCGCAACGGCGAGAACCTGCTCGCCGAAGGCGTCTATTCGGTGAATTCGGAAATCGAGGACGGCTATCCCGAATTCACCATGGCCATGCTCAAGGAACTGGGCTGGGATTCGGACCTCACCGACGCCGAACGCGCCGCGATCGAGGCGGTGGCCGGGGACAAGACCAACTGGAAGACCGACCTGTCGGGCGGCATCCAGCGGGTGGCGATCAAGCATGAATGCGCGCCCTTCGGCAACGCCAAGGCCCGCGCCGTGGTCTGGACCTTCCCCGACCCGGTGCCCACGCATCGCGAACCGCTCTACACCAACCGGCGCGATCTGGTGGCCGATTATCCGACCTATGCGGACAAGAAATTCTGGCGCGTGCCGACGCTCTACGAATCGATCCAGAAAAAGGATTTCTCGGGCGAATACCCGCTGATCCTGACCTCCGGACGACTGGTGGAATACGAAGGCGGCGGCGACGAGAGCCGCTCCAACCCATGGCTGGCCGAATTGCAGCAGGAGATGTTCGTCGAGGTCAACGTCCGCGACGCCAACGATCTCGGGCTGCGCGACGGCGAGCAGGTCTGGGTCGAGGGCCCCGAAGGCGGCAAGGTCAAGGTCATGGCCATGGTCACCGAACGGGTCGGCGCCGGCGTCGCCTTCATGCCCTTCCACTTCGGCGGGCATTTCCAGGGCGAGGACCGGCGCGCCAAATACCCCAAGGGCGCTGACCCCTACGTGCTCGGCGAATCCAGCAACACGGCCCAGACTTACGGCTACGACTCGGTCACCCAGATGCAAGAGACCAAGGCGACGCTGTGCAAGATCTGGGCGGCATAAGGGAGGATTGAACCATGGCATTAGGAGGACAGGCCCGCGCCAAGTTCCTGTGCGATTCCGAACGCTGCAACGAATGCAACGCCTGCGTCACCGCCTGCAAGAACGAACACGAGATCCCCTGGGGCATCAACCGCCGCCGCGTCGTCACCATCGGCGACGGCAAGCCGGGGGAGCGCACGATCTCGGTGGCTTGCATGCATTGCTCGGACGCGCCCTGCATGGCGGTGTGCCCGGTGGACTGCTTCTACCAGACCGAAGACGGCATCGTGCTGCACTCCAAGGATCTGTGCATCGGCTGCGGCTATTGCTTCTACGCCTGCCCCTTCGGCGCGCCGCAATACCCGCAGGCGGGCAATTTCGGATCCCGCGGCAAGATGGACAAATGCACGTTCTGCGCCGGCGGTCCGGAGGATGACAACTCCACCGCCGAGTTCCAGAAATACGGGCGCAACCGAATCGCGGAAGGCAAGCTGCCGATCTGCGCCGAGATGTGTTCGACCAAGGCGCTGCTGGCCGGGGACGGCGACGACGTGTCCGCGATCTATCGCGAACGCGTGGTGTCGCGCGGCTTCGGCTCGGGCGCCTGGGGCTGGGGCACCGCCTATGGCCAGAAAGCCGGCTGAGGCGCGCGCCGCGCCCGCGTCGTCGCGGCCTTGACACAGCCGTGCGGGGCGAGCCTTCACCGGAGGCTCGCCCCGCATGGTTCAGGCGGGACCCCGGCGTGAGCGGCGATCCCTCTCGACGCCGGTCGCGCGATGCGCCCGTCCTGCGTCCCGCCCCGCCCGTCAGGGCCGCTCGGCGCCTGTCGCGCCCGGCGCATTCCCAACTTGCCCACGCGCCTGACCTGCCCGCGCGCCAGTTCAGAATTTGACCGCGCCGCAGCCCCAGGCCGGTTCAGGGAGACCCTCCGATGCCCCATCGCGGCGACCCCAGCCCCGCTTCCGCCTCCGCCGCCCGCATCGGCGGCGCGCTGGCGGCCCTGCTCATGGCGATGCTCTGGACCCTTGCGCTGGCGCCGGCAGGCCCTGCGCTGGCGCAGACCGCCGCCCCCGCGCCATCCGAACCCGCGCCGGATCGCAGCGCCACCGGCGGCGCCCAGACCCTCGAGGACATCCTCGCCCGCCAGCGCGGCGAGACCGTGCGCAACGATTTCCGCAAGACCCCGGGGCGCGCCGCCCGCCCCGCCGAAGAACGCGAGATGCTCGGCGTGCTCGGCCCCCAATCCGACGCCGAAGTGTTCCGCGCCCTGCGTTTCGGAACCGCCGAGGTGCTGGTCTCCACCAACAAGCCCGTGGACGAGGTTCTGGTGCAGGATGGCGGCATGCGCTGGCTGCAATGGCGCGACGGCCCGCTGATCCGCTACGGGCTGTGGGCGCTTGGCGGCATGGCGGCGCTGCTGGTCCTGTTCTACCTGCTGCGCGGCAGGATCCGCATCGACGGCGGGCGCGCCGGGGTCACCGTGCCGCGCTTCAACATCGTCGAGCGCGGCGCGCACTGGCTGCTGGCGGGGTCCTTCCTGATCCTGGCGCTCACCGGGCTGACCCAGCTGATGGGGCGAAAATTCCTGCTGCCGCTGATCGGGCTCGAACCCTTCGCCGCCGTGGCGGCGCTGGGCAAGCTGCTGCACAACGCCGTCGCCTGGGGGTTCATGGCGGCGCTGGTCGTGGTGTTCCTGCTGTGGGTTTCGCAAAACCTCCCCAGTCGCGACGACCTGCGTTGGCTGGCCATGGGCGGCGGGTTCTTCGGCGGCGGCCACCCGCCCTCGCGAAAATTCAACGCCGGCCAGAAGATGATTTTCTGGTCCGTGACCCTGATCGGCGGGCTGATCTCGCTCACCGGTCTGTCGCTGCTGTTCCCGTTCCAGCTGCCCATGGCCTCCGCCGTCTTCGCCGTCGTCAACGACATCGCAGCGCTGGCGGGCTGGGCGCCCGGCCTGCCCGTCATGCTCGCCCCGCAGGAGGACATGCAATACGCCCAGCTCGCCCACGCCGCCGCGGGCTTCGTCCTGCTCACCATCATCATCGCCCATATCTATATCGGCTCCGTGGGCATGGAGGGCGGATTCGAGGCCATGGGCTCGGGCCGCGTCGATCGCAACTGGGCCGAGGCGCATCACAATCTCTGGCTGCAAGAACTGGACGCGGAGGCGCCCGCCGCCAAACCCGATGACGCCGCCGCCGACGAGGCGCAGGCCTGACCGCCGCGCCGCGCGCCGCCATGGCGCCCCGGCCCGCCCCCCTGGTCATCGACGCCCTGCCCTGCCGCGCCGGGCGGATCGGCATCTGCGCCTGCCCCGGCGGCGCGCCCGCGGATCTGGACCGCGACCTGGCGGCGATCCGCGACTGGGGCGCGGGCCTGCTGGTCACGCTGATCGAGGACCGTGAATTCGCCATTCTCGGCGTTGCCCGCCTGCCCGGCGCGGTCAGGCGCGCCGGGCTCGACTGGCTGCGCCTGCCGATCGCCGATTACGCTGCGCCCGGCCCGGATTTCGAACCCGCATGGCGGCGCGCGGCGCTGTCGGCGCGGCTGGCGCGGGGCGAAGCCATCGTCCTGCATTGCCGCGCCGGGCTGGGGCGCGCCGGCCTCGTCGCCGCGCGGCTGCTG
>NZ_JBWOMN010000058.1:0-9121 GCF_056449545.1 Oceanicella sp.
TCGGCGCCATCTTCGCGCTCGAACGCATCGCGCAGGACAGCGAACGCGATCACATCCCGATCATGAAGATCCTCTGCGCCTATATACGCGAAAACGCGCCTGCCAGTGAGGCGGTTCCACAGCCGCAGCCGGGGCGCGCACCGAAGGATGGGGAGCACCCAGGCACATGCCTGAAAGAGTGGGTTGAAACGCTGCCGCCCCCACGCGTGGACATCCAGACGGCGCTCACTGTCATCGGCAATCGCAGCCAGGAACGGCGTATATATGAACGTGCGCTGGCAAAACCCTATGCGCTGGACCTGCACAATGTAAATCTGCAATGCGCAGATCTCTACGGCTTGAATCTAGCCTATGCAATACTCGCGAACAGCCGACTAGAAGGCGCAAGCACAGAAAAGAACTCTTTCAAGAGAATCCAGCCTTGACGATGCGTCGTTTGGATCTCTCAATTGTGGAGCGCAAATTTTCCTGGCGCAAACTTCTGGTCTACGCGATTGAAAGAAGCATATTTTATTACAGAGACGCTACCAAACGCGAATTTTAAAGAAGCGCGGCTGCAAGGAAAATTTTTCGATGCAAAAATCTTGTGGGAGCGAACCTGATCGGGGCCCAATTTCAGTGAGCCCGCATCACGATGGCGGAGCTCAATGGCGCAACCTATCACGGAGCGAATTTCGACAATGCGTTTGGAATAGCCCCCAACGAAATCAAACCGCTCGCCCCTTCCCCCGTCGCGCCCGATCAGGCATAACCCGCGCGCAAAGACAAGAAAGCGGCGCTCTGGGAAGTCACGGAAAAAACCCATGCATGACATTCGACGGATACGCGAAAACCCCGAGGCTTTCGACGCCGGGCTGGCGCGGCTCGGCATTGCGCCCGCCGCGGCGGATCTGCTGGCCATCGACGCCGCGCGGCGCGCAAAGATCGCCGCCGCCGAGGCGGCGCTGGCGGCGCGCAATCAGGCCTCCAAACTGGTGGGCGCCGCCAAGGCCAAGGGCGACGAGACCGAATTCCAGCGCCTGCGCGCCCTGCTCGCCGCCAAGAAGGACGAAATCGCCCGGCTCGAGGACGAGGCCAGGGCCGAGGATGCGCGCCTCGCCGACCTGCTCATGGGCATCCCCAACCTGCCCGCCGCGGACGTGCCCGACGGCAAGGATGAAAACGACAACGTGGAGCTGCGCCGCCGGGGCGCGCCCAGGACTTTCGAATTCGAGCCGCGCGAGCATTTTGACATCGCCGCCGCCCGGCCGGGCATGGATTTCGAAACCGCCGCGCGGCTTTCGGGCAGCCGCTTCGTGGTGCTGTCGGGCGCCATGGCGCGCCTGCACCGGGCGCTGGCGCAGTTCATGCTCGACACCCATGTGGAGCAGAACGGCCTCACCGAGATCTGGACCCCGGTGCTGGTCAAGGACGAGGCCATGCTCGGCACCGGGCAATTGCCGAAATTCGCCGAGGACAGCTATCGCACCACCAATGGCTGGTGGCTGATCCCGACCTCCGAAGTGCCGCTGACCAATCTGGTCGCCGGGCAGATCGTCGACGACGCCACCCTGCCCCGCCGCTACGTCGCCCATTCGCAGTGCTTCCGCTCCGAGGCCGGCAGCGCCGGGCGCGACACCTCGGGCATGCTGCGCCAGCACCAGTTCGAAAAGGTCGAGATGGTGTCGATCACCCGCCCCGAGGACAGCGCCGATGAACACGCGCGCATGACCCGCTGCGCCGAAGGCATTCTGGAGGCGCTGGAAATCCCCTATCGCACGCTGGCGCTGTGCACCGGCGACATGGGGTTCGGGTCGCGAAAGACCTACGACATCGAAGCCTGGCTGCCCGGACAGGGCAAGTATCGCGAGATATCGTCGTGCTCGGTCTGCGGTGATTTCCAGGCCAGGCGGATGAACGCCCGCTTCCGGCGCGAGGGCGCGAAAAAACCGGAATTCGTGCATACGCTGAACGGCTCCGGGCTGGCGGTGGGGCGCTGCCTGATCGCGGTGCTTGAAAACCACCAGCAGGCCGACGGTTCGGTAAGCATCCCCGAGGCCCTGCGCGGCGGCATGCGCGGCGCCGTCGCCATTTCGCCCGAGGGCGCGCTGGTTCGCTGACCGCCCGATCCCGCCGATTCCGCGCATGCCCCACGGCCCGCCTGCGCAGGCGGGCCGTTCGCCTGCGCGCCGCAATGCGCCCAAAACGAAAACACCAAAAAACTGTCGCGCGGATGAAATATAGGCCATGAATACAGGCGCGCCCGTCGATTTGCAGCGGGCGCCGCGCGGCAGCGAAGCTTGCGGCGCGTCGCAATCCAAATCGAAGCGGCAAAAGCTCGATTGTTGTTCTGGGAGGACACATGATGCGCAGACTTCTCTTGACCACCGCGGCCCTTTTCGTCGCCGCGCAGACGCTGACGGCGGAGGCGGCGGAAGTCGCCAAGGCCCGCATTGACCAGATCCTGGCGATGACGCCGACGGAAATGGCCAGAACCGGCGCCTGGACCACCGCCGCCTACAACCGGCTGATCGGCTACATGAACGCCATCGAGGACCCGGAGCTGCGCGGCTTCGTGCTCGACATGTATGACGCGCCGCAATCCACGGTGTTCAACAGCACGGCCGCGCCCGACGCCCTGCGCACCGCGCCGGCCACCGGCGGCCCCGGCCATCACCACTATCCCGGCGGGCTGGCGGTGCATCTGGTCGAGGTGATCGAAATCGCGCTGGGCTGGTCCGAAACCTTCGAAAGCATCCACGGCATATCCAACACCGACCGCGACCTGATCATCGCCGAACTGGCCCTGCATGACTGGAGCAAGGTCTGGTACGACTGGGACGAGACCACCGGCAAGGTGAAGAAGCCCGACTGGTTCCCCGCGTCATGGGGCGGCAAGGACGGCATCGCCAAATGGGGCTGGATGGGCGAGCACGGCGCGGTGGTGTATTCGGAGCTGCTGAAACGCGGCGCTCCGCAGCGGCTGCTGTTCGGCGCCGCCTCGGCGCATTTCGATCCGCAATGGGACGTGGACATCACCGACAAGGACGGCAAGCGCCAGGGGTTCAACGGCGCCATGGCCGAGGCCGCCGCCTATGCGGGGACCGATGCGCCGGAACTGAACCTCGATCAGCGCCGCGTCGAATGGTTCCTGGCCACCTATTCCGACGGCGACTGGTCGTTCTCGCATTACGTCGCGGGCAAGTCGGCGCATAAATGGATCCGCGCGGTGGCCGCCGATATAGGCGTCGATCCGGACTCGCCCCAGGCGGCGAAGCTGGCCTGGTTCGTGCTGTCGCGGATCTCGGATTTCAAGCTGTACCGGATCTATCAGGATTCCGGGTTCTCGGAGGACGCGGTCAAGGCGGTGATCCTGTCGGTGCTTGAGGATTCCGCGGCCTATGAGGTGAAGTAAGCCGGAGGCGGGGACGGACGATACGCCAGAACCCGCCGGGGTCGGACACTCTTGACCCCGGCGGGTTCACGCCCGCACAGATCCGCCGTCCCACTCTCGGCGACCCCGCCCCCACCGGCCCCGAGGCCGGATGAGGTCTTCGCGTTTCAGGCGAAGAACATGAAATCCGCCGACACCTCGGCGGCGCCAACGCCGCGCAGTTCGATCTCGATGTCGGCGAATTGCGCCGAACCCGCGCTCCAGTGCAGCCGCGCGTCGCCTTCGGCGTCCTCGCTGACCACGATGTTCTGGAACCCAAGTCCGGCGATCTCCTGAAAATCCAGCCGGTCGCGCGTCACGTCGAAATCCATCACCGTGTCGATCATCGCGCCGGTGTAGTATTCCGCGCTGTATTCGTCGTTGGCCACGTCGCCGAGCCGATATTCCAGCACGTCGTTTCCGTCGCCGGTCCAGATCAGATTGCGGCCGCTATCCCCAAAAATCCGGTTGTCGCCATCGGTCCCGAACAGCAGTTCGTTGGATTTGCTGTTGAGCAGGCCGCCGCCGGGATTGATCCGCCCCTCGTTCACGCCCTGACGATCGGCGGCGGCGATCATGAAGGACCGGTCGATCCACTGGTCGGCGTTGAATTGCAGCTTTTCGATGAATCCGAACCCGCCGGCGGCGAACTGCCCGCGCACGGTGACGCTTGACGCGCCGTCGTTGAAGCTCAGCGCCATGTCATTGCCGACACGGCTGACGGTCATGCTGTCGGCGATGTTCTCGGGGCGCCCAAGGGGCGGTCCGTAGATCCCCGACACTTCCAGCGTGTCGATGGCGACCATGCCGCGCGCGGCGTCATAGGTCGCCGCGCGCCCGCCTTCGTGGATGATGTCGTGACCGAACCCGGCGCCGGCGGCGTTCATGGCGTAGACATCCCCGCCGTGACCGCCAAACAACCGGTCGTCGCCCTCGCCGCCGGCCAGCCGGTCCCAGCCGCCGCCGCCGCGCAGGCGGTCATTGCCGGCCCCGCCGTCCAGCCGGTCGTCATTGCCGCCGCCGAACAGATCGTCCGCGCCGCCGCCCCCCGCCAGTTCGTCAAGCCCGTAGCCGCCGTAGATCCGGTCGTCGCCGTCGCCGCCATGGCCGTAGTCGTTGCCCCGGGCAAGCCGCAGCACGTCGTCGCCGGCGCCGCCGATCACCCGGTCATCGCCGTGGCCCGCGTAGATGGTGTCGTCGCCGCCATTGCCAAAGGCCAGATCGTCGCCATGGCGCAGGCGCACGATTTCGCCCGTCGCGCCGCCGGCGAACAGATCGGCGAGGCCGTAGCCGTCAAACCCGGTCAACGCGCGATAGATCACGCCGCCGAATTCGATCTTTTCGACCGCATGCCCGGCGAAGTGGTTCTCGATCGCCAGATCCACGGCGCCGTACCCCTTGTGGCGAAACCACGAAGCCTTGCCGTTGACGTGAAGCTCCAGATCGTCGGTCTGCAGACCGGCGTCGTCAACGCCGCGCCGTGCCGAAATCGGCAGGCTGCGCAGCCCCGTCACCATGTCCGGCGCGCCCGACACCGACGCGTCGCTGATGCGAATGCTGCTCGGCGCCATGTGGCCGACCTGCTGGATCAGCGCATAGTGATCGCCGCCGGCGCCGCCCTCGAGCGTGTCCGAACCGCCCCAGGCGTTCAGGACATCCGCGTCCGGCCCGCCGATCAGATGATCGGCCCCGCCGGTTCCGTTGATCGTGGCCATGATCCCGTTCCCCTCGCTTCAAGATCCCGCCCCCGAACGCATCCCGCAGACGCGCTCCGCTCAAACCCGAATCCCTGCCCCGCCCGCCGTTCCGCCCGCCGTTCCGCCCGCCGTCCCGGGTCATCCGGCGCGGGGCGGCGGCGGTTGTCTTGCCGCTCAGGCGAAGAACATGATGTCCGCCGTGACGTCGACGGCGGCGACGCCGCGCAGCTCGATGCTGATATTGGCGAATTCGAAGGAGCCCGCGTTCCAGTGGATCCGCGCGTCGCCCTCCGCGTCCTCGGTGATGCCGAGGCTCTGGAAGCCGATCGCCTGGATCTCGCGGAAATCGAGCCGGTCGGCGGTCACGTCGAAATCCATCACCGTGTCGACCACTTCGCCGATATACAGCTCCGTGCCGATGAAATGATCCTGCGGCCCCGAACCGAGCCGGTATTCCAGCACGTCGGCGCCGCCGCCGGTCCAGATCAGGTTGCGCCCGTTGCCCGAGAAGAACACCTCGTCGCCATCCGTGCCGAACAGCAGCTCGTTGATCTGGTGATCATAGGCCGGCGTCCCATAGCTGCGCCCCTCGCCCACGCCCTGAAGATCCGCCGCGGCGATGCGGAACGACACCGGCGTCCAGTAGGCGGCGAAGAACTGCAGGTTCTCGATGGCGTTCTTCTGGTTGGCGGCGAATTCCCCGCGCACGGTGATGCTGGACTGCGCGCCGTCAACGTCAAAGCTCAGCTTCATGTCGGCGCCGATGCGCTCGATGGCCATGGAATCGGAGATGTCCTGCGGGGCGCCGCCCGGCCCGTAGACCCCGGACACCCGGATCGTGTCGCTGGAGACCGCGCCGCGGGCCGCGCTGTAGGCGGCCACGGATCCGTTGTCCCAGATCACGTCATGGCCGAAACCGGCGCCGTCGACGGCGAAATCATAGATGTCGCCGCCCTTGCCGCCGACCAGGAAATCATCGCCCTCGCCGCCGGTCAGGCGATCCCAGCCGCCGCCGCCGAAGACCTTGTCATTGCCGGCGTCGCCGTAAAGCCAGTCATCCTGCGCGCCGCCGCGCACCTGATCGTCGCCGGCGTCGCCATACAGCCAGTCGCGACCGCCGCCGCCGTAGATCCTGTCGTTGCCGTCGCCGCCATAGGCGCGGTCATGGCCCCGGGCCATGCGCAGTTCGTCCGCGCCGGCGTCGCCAAAGGCGGTGTCGTCGCCATGGCCGGCGAAGATGGTGTCGTCGCCGCCGCCGCCATAGGCGATGTCGGCGCCGTAGCGCAGTCGCACCACCTCGCCCGCCGCGTCGCCGACGAACACGTCATTGACCCCATAGCCGTTCAACCCGGTCAGCAGACGGTAGTCGACGCCGCCGATCTGCGCCTTTTCGACGGCGTGGCCGGCGAAATGGTTCTCGATGGTGACGACGATGCCGCCAAAGCCGGTCTTGCGAAAGCCCGAGGGCTTGTAGGGCATGTGCATGACCATGTCGTCGCCCACCCGCTCCAGCGACGCCCAGGCGCTGTAGCCCAGCGAGGCCGAGGCGAAGAACCCGCGCAGCCCGGTGATCATGTCCGGCGCGCCGGATGTCGAGGCGTCGCGGATCAGCGCGCTGTGCGTCGAACCGGGCGGCTGCGACAGCTGGTAGACGTCGCCGCCGGCCCCGCCTTCAAGCGTGTCGGCGCCGCCAAGCGCGATCAGCGTGTCCGCGCCCGGGCCGCCAATCAGGTGATCCGCGCCGCTTGTGCCGGCAATGGCTCCCATCCCCTGTGCTCCTCGATCTCGCTTTCGTTGCTCAATGTCTGGCACATCTTTTTGCGTCCGGGAACAGCCCCCCGAAAAATCGCCGGACCATCGTCGGGCCCAGTCGCCCGGACCATCGTCGGGTATGGACGCCCGCAACAGGGCCGGATAGACACGAAACCGGAACAACGCCGGTTCGCGGCGTCAGGAGACCACACGGCAATGCGCATTCTCATCACCAATGACGACGGCATCATGGCGCCGGGGCTGAAGGCGGCCGAAGACATCGCCCTGCAGATCGCCGGCGCGGATGGCGAGGTCTGGGTCGTGGCCCCGGAAATGGAGCAGTCGGGGGTGTCGCACTGCATCTCCTACACCAAGCCCATGCGGCTCAATCCGTTGGGCCCGCGCCGCTTCGCGGTGGACGGATCGCCCGCCGACTGCGTGATCGTCGGCATTCATCACCTGATGAAGGATTCGCCCCCCGACCTGATCCTTTCGGGCGTCAATCGCGGCCACAACATCGCCGAGGACGTGCTGTATTCGGGCACCGTGGGCGGGGCCATCGAATCCGTGCTGCATCGCACGCGGGCGATTTCCATGAGCCAGTATTTCGGCCCCGAGAACATCAATCTCGACGACAGCTTCGAGGCCGCGCGCCGCGCCGGACCGGACATGGTGCGCCAGGTGCTTGCCCTGCCCTGGGACGAAAGCGCCCCCTACCAGCTGTTCTACAACATCAACTTCCCGCCGGTGCCCGCCGATCGCGTCAAGGGCGTGACGGCCGCCACCCAGGGGCGCCGCCCGGCCGGCGCCTTCGGGGTGACCGAAAGCGTGGCCCCCAACGGGCGCAGCTATTTCTGGCTCACCCACGGCGCCGGCAACGCCCAGTCGGCGCCCGGGTCGGACGCGCGCGAATGCGCCGAGGGCTGGGTGACGGTGACGCCGCTGCGCGCCGATCTCTGCGCCCACGAGATGATCGACGAGGTCGGCGCGGCGCTGGGGCGCGGCGGCGCGGCCGCCTGACATGACCGGCGCGGCGATCCGATGACCGGGGGCGACGCCAGCGAGGGGCTGATGCGGCTGATCTTCGCCCTGCGTTCGCATGGCGTGACCGACCCGCGGGTGCTCGACGCCATCGAAAAGACCCCGCGCGAACCGTTTCTGGGCCACGCCTTCAAGGCGCGCGCGCTCGAGGACATCCCCCTGCCCATCGCCTGCGGCCAGACCATATCGCAGCCCTCCATCGTCGGGCTGATGACCCAGGCGCTGGCGGTGACGCCACGCTGCAAGGTGCTCGAGGTCGGCGCCGGATCGGGCTATCAGGCGGCGGTGCTGGCGCGGCTGTCGCGCCGGGTCTACGCCATCGAACGCCACCGCCTGCTGGCGCGCCGCGCCCGGGCGCTGCTGGAACGCGAGCTGGATTTGCACAACGTCACGGTGATCTGCGGCGACGGCGCCGTCGGGCTGCCCGAACAGGCGCCGTTCGATCGAATCATCCTGACCTGCGCCGCCGAGGACACGCCCTCGATCCTGCTCGACCAATTGCGCCCCGGCGGCATCATGGTGCTGCCCGTGGGCCAGACCGACGATGTGCAGCAACTGATAAAAATCACCAAGACCGAGGCCGGACCGGAGTATACTGAACTTGCGCCGGTGCGTTTCGTGCCGCTGCTCGAGGGCGTTGCCGAGGATGATTTCGGCCGCGACTGAACGGCGCCGCCGCCGGCAGGCAAGCCGGCCGCGTCCAGGCCGAACTGATGAGGATGACGACAGCGCATGACCACTCGCTTTGCTCGCCCGACCCTGCCCGCGCTTCTGCTCGGGGCGCTGACGCTGGCCGCCTGCGCCGGCGGCGGCGACGATGCGCCGCCGGTCGCCGCCGCGCCGCCCCCGCCGACGCCGCAGGCCCAGTCCGCGGCGCCCCGGGCGCTGTCCGCGGCGCCCGAGACCGACCCCCGCGGCGTGATCGACTACGGCGACTACGCGGTTGTGCAGGCCCGCGACGGCGACAGCGTCGAGGCCATGGCCGCGCGGGTCGGGCTCAGCGCCAGCGAACTGGCCGCCTATAACGGCCTGCCCACGGGCTACCGGCCGCGCCGGGGCGACGAACTGGTGCTGCCGCCGCGCCCGCAGGGCTATCGCCCCGCAGCGGGCGCGGCGGCGCTCGCCCCGGCGCCCCCCGCCCGCGCATTGTCCGCCGCCCCGCGGTCGACGCCCGCGCCCCCCCTCACCGCCCCCGCCCACGCCCCCGCCGCCCCGCGCC
>NZ_JBWOMN010000059.1:0-65149 GCF_056449545.1 Oceanicella sp.
GGTGTTTGTGGTTTGCGGCCTACCCCAACCCCACCCCCCCCGCCGCGCCCCCGCCGCCGCCGCGGTTGGGGCGCCCCTGAGCGGCGGCGGCGGCGCGCGAGGTCTTGCGCCTCGACACGCCGCTGAGCAGCTTGTTCCTGAATTTGACCCGTCGCGGCCACAGCTTTGACAGCACGATTCACCCGTCGATCATGTGATGAAACTCCCCACGATGCCCCACTGCGCATTCGCGCGCCCGGCAGTCGCCGAGTAGAGGCCAAAGCCTCCGCCATTGCAATCGCCGCAGCCGCCGTCGCGATGCGTCCGCAAAGCGCCCGCCCCCGCGTCAGCCGGTCTGGAATGACAGCTGCGCCTTGTTGGCGACCAGCACCGCCTGGGTCCGGCTGTGCACCCGCAGCTTGCGCAGGATCGCGGTGACATGGGTCTTCACCGTGGTCTCGGCGATCGACAATTCGTAGGAGATCTGCTTGTTCTGCTGGCCCTTGCAGATCAGTTCCAGGATCCGCGTCTGCTGGGCGGTGAGGCTGGACAGCCGCTTGACCGCGGTCTCCACCGGTTCCTCCTCGCCCTCGTTCTGCAACGGCGAATAGCCCTCGGGGGTGTAGACGTCGCCCTTGCAGATGCGCTGGAAGGCGTCGATCAGGGTTTCGCGCGTGGCGTCCTTGCGGATGAACCCGGCGGCGCCGCCGGACATCACCGCGGAAATCGTCGCGTTGTCCCCGAAGGCCGAAACCACGATCACCGGGGTTCGCGGCGCGGCCGCCTTCAGGCGCAGCAGCCCGTCGACCCCGGACACGTCCGGCAGGTTCAGGTCCAGCACGATGGCGTCGGGTTCGAAATCCAGCGCCAGCCGCCCCAGCGCGCCGGTGAGGTTGTTGGCGGTGCGGATGGTGCTCAGCCCCAACGCGGTCTGCAGCGCGATGGCCAGCGCGTCGCGAAACAGCGGGTGATCGTCCACCACCAGCATCGAGCGGAACATGTCCTCGCCCCCGATCCCGGTGGGCTTGGGGGCGGATGGCCGCTGAACGGGCGGCCTCTGGGCCGATTGTCTTTGCACGCGGAGGCCTCCCGACATTGGCGCGCCGCCCCACAGGGGAACCGCGTGCCGAACGTCCGACGGGGCCGTTCGCGGGCGGGCGCGGCGCAACCGCAAGGACAGGGTAACACGTCAAATTCGCCGGGTCTCTACTGCGTTGGGATGACCCCGCAGGCAAGGCCGTCCGGGGGGCGCAAACGCCGGATTTCGTGATCGGCGCGGGCGATTCGCGGTGATAGTCTGCGCGTGAAACAATCTGTCGCCACACCTGTCGCGCCCCCCATTTCCGCCACCTTGTCGCGCGCGCTTTCGAAAGGCCCGAACCATGCTCCACTGGACCCTTTCCGCCGCGCTGGCGCTGTTGCTGGCCGCATCGCCGCCGCCGCTTCAGGCCCAAGGCGCCATGCGCGGCGTCGATCTGAAGTCCCCCGCCATGACCGAGGCCGAGATGACCCGCGCCGAGGTCGAGGCCGCGCTCGCCGCCCCCGGGCCCGCGGATTTCACCCGCAAGCGCCTGAACGGGCTCGACCTGTCGGGGCTGGATTTTTCCGGCGCCATCCTGCGCGCGGCGCGGCTCAACAACGCCTCCCTGGCGGGCGCGGTGCTGGACGGCGCGGTGCTGGATCAGGCGTGGATGCTGATGGCCGATCTCAGCGGCGCCTCGCTGCGCGGCGCCAGCCTGTTCCAGACCCAGCTGGGCCGCGCCGACCTCACCGGGGCCGACCTCACCAACGCCCGGGCGCCGGCGAATTTCGCCCGCGCCACGCTCATCGGCGCGATCTTTCACAACGCCGACCTGTCGGCGGACATGAAGAACCAGTCCATGGGGCTGATGCGCGGCGATCTGACCAAGGCGAAGCTGCAAGGCGCCGATTTCGAGGGCGCCAACCTGTCCCGCGTGCTGTTCGAATTCGCCGATCTGCGCGGCGCCCGGCTCAACAACGCAAACCTGACGGGCGCCAGCCTCGGCGGGGCCAAGCTGATCGACGCCGACGTCACCGGCGCCGATTTCCGCGAGGCCGACATGGGCGGCGCCACCCTCGCCGGGCTGATCGGCGAGGACGCAAGCAACCTCGACGCCGCCGCCAACATGGACCGCGCATTCCGCCGTTGACTGATCTGCTTCGGGACCCGGTCAGCCCCAAGGCCGGGAAAAACGCCGCGGGCGCTCAGCCCCGGCGCCGACGGCCGATCAGCCCCTTGGACGGATCATAGGCGTAGATCGCCGCGCCCAGAAACACCGCCATCGCCGCCAGCACCACCGCCAGCGCGGTCCAGTTGACCTGCCCGTAAAGCGCGAAGCGGATCAGTTCGACGGCGTAGGTGAACGGATTGTATTTGCAGATATCGTAGAGCAGCGTGCTCGATTCCGCCATGCGCCACAGCGGATACAGCGCCGAAGACGCGAAGAACATTGGAAAAATGACGAAATTCATCACTCCGGCGAAATTTTCGAGCTGCCGGATCGTCGAGGACAGGAACAGCCCCATGGCCCCCAGCATCATCCCCGACAGCACCAGCGCCGGCAGCACCGTGAGATACCCGTAAAGCGGCGGCTCCACCTCCCACAGATAGGCCACGGCGAGAAAGGCGTAGACCTGCACCACGGACACCGCCACCCCGGCCATCAGCTTGGATATCAGCAGGAACCAGCGCGGGAACGGGCTGACCAGCAGGGTGCGCATGGCCCCGGTCTCGCGGTCATGGACCATGGACAGCGACGATTGCATGCCGTTGAACAGCTGGATCATGGCGCATAGGCCCGGGGTCACGTAGACCTCGTAAAGCACATATGTTTCATAGGGTTCTGTGATCGACAGCCCCAGCACGGACCGGAACCCGGCGGCGAAGATGAACAGCCAGACCAGCGGGCGCACCAGCGCCGACAGGAAGCGTTCGCGCTGCCTGGCGAAGCGCAGCGCCTCGCGCCAGACCACGCCGCGCAGCGCGATCAGCCGCCCGCGCCAGCCCAGCCGCCGGGCGATCGAGGCGGCGACGGGCGGGGCGCTCACGCCGGGGCCTCCGCGCCGGTGAGCGCCAGAAACGCGTCCGACAGCGTCGCGGCGCCGGCGATGTCGCCCGCCGCGCCGCGCGCCAGCACCTCGCCCCTGTGCAGCACCACCGTGGCGTCGTCGGGTTCGACTTCGTCGAACAGATGCGTGGCCCAGAGCACGCCGACGCCCTCCTGCGCCGCCAGATCGCGCACATGGCGCACCACCTGGCGGCGGGATTTCACGTCCAGCCCCACCGTCGGTTCGTCCAGCAGCAGCAGGCGGGGTTCATGCATCAGCGCGCGGGCGATCTCGGCGCGCCGCGCCTGCCCGCCCGACAGCGCCGACACCCGCGCGTCCATCTGCGCCGACAGCTCCATGCGCGCGATCAGCGATTCGCCCCGGGCCCGGGTCTCGGCCCGGCTCAGCCCGTGCAGCGCCGCGTGATAGGCGAGGTTCTGGCGGATGGTCAGGTCGCGGTCCAGCGCCTGGCTCTGGAACACCACGCCAAGACTGGCCATGGCCGGACCGGGCCGGCGGCGCACGTCATGGCCGCAGACCAGAATGGCCCCCGAGACGTTGTCGTATAGCCGGGTGATCAGCGAAAACAGCGTTGTCTTGCCGGCGCCGTTGACCCCCAGCAGCGCCACGAACGCGCCCTCGGGCACGCCAAGCGACACGTCGCAAAGCGCCTTGACCCCGCCATAGGCGTGGCTGACGTTCTCGACGTTCAGTGCGTCGCGGGCTGGCGTCAAGATCCGGTCCTCCGTGATGGCCGCGCTGCGCGCCGGGGCGCCGGGGCGCCGGCCCCGGTCATGGGACCAGGGCGGCGGACCGCAAGATCGCTCACTCGATGATGAACAGCGCGCGCAGGCTGTCGCCCCGGGTGCGCAGCACCCGCAGTTCGTAGCGCCCGGGCAAGATGGCGACGAAGGTCATCACCGCCTCGCCCTCGTCGTCGAATTCAAGCGAATACACCCCCATGGGGCGAATTTCGACATCGTTGATGACGATCTGATCGACCCAGACGGCGCGGAAGAAATCAGCGCCGCCGACAGCGATTTCGGCGCTGCCGTCGGCGATGATCCTGATCCGGTAGAAGCCCCCGGATTTCAGCTTGTAGGGCGCCTCGGCCAGCGGCTTGCCCGACCCCAGCGTGATCGGCGCAAGATCGGTGCGGTTGCTTTTGGACAGCAGCCCGGCGAAGCCGAATTCATGGGCCCCGGCGGGGGCGGCGGCAAGCAGGCTCAGCGCGACGGCGCAGGCGGCGACAGATTTCAGCACGGCGGACTCCTTTACTTATTCGCGATCGTGAAACGTCATGCGGGCGGTTCATTCGGGCGAGATCGTCACGCCCCAGGGCTGCATCCCGACCTGGATCGACTTGATCACCTTCAGCCGCGCCACGTCGATGACCGATATGTCGTTGGAATTGCCGTTGGTGGTGACCAGGAATTCTTCGTCCGGGGTGAAGGCCAGCTGCCAGACCCGCTGGCCCACCAGCAGGTATTTCAGCACCTCGTTGGTCTCGCCGTCGATCACCGCCACCCGGTTGGCGGGGCCGAGCGCCACGAAGACCAGCTTGCCGTCGCGCGTCACCCGCAGCCCCACGGGCTGGATCGCCTCGGGCGCGAGGCCGGGGATGTCAAAGTCGATGGTGGTGGTGATCTCGGCCTTGACCGGGTCGATCACCGACACCGTGCCGCCGATCTCGGCGGTGACGTAGAGCTTGCCGCCGTCGGCGGAGAATTCAGCAAAGCGCGGGCGCTGGTCCACCAGCACGTTGGCCACGATCCGATAGCTTTCGGTGTCGATGAAATGCGCCATGTTGGTGGTTTCGGAGGTGTTGACCACGATGCGCCCGTCGGGGCTGGCGCCCAGGCCCTCGGGCTCGACCCCCACGGGAACCTCGGCCACCAGCCGATGGGTGTTCACATCCACCACCGTGACCAGATTGTCGTCCTCGTTGGCGATGTAGAGCGGGTTGCCCGAGGGGTGCAGCACCATCAGCTCCGGGTCCGGCCCCGAGGGCAGGCTGTGGGTCTGCTTCAGCGTTTCCGTCGAAAACACCCGCACCGTGTCGTCGTCGGACACGCAGACATACAGTTCCTTGCCGTCCTTGCTGATCAGGATGCCGCGCGGGCGCTGGCCCACGTCGATGGTCGCCGTCACCTCCCAGGTCTCGCTGTCGAGCACCGATACCGTGTTGCCCTTTTCATTGGTCACATAGACCGTGTAGGCGGCGGCCGGGACCGGCGCGACGCCCGCCGCGAGGCCGGCGACTATTCCCCCCGCCAACAGCGGCGCGGCCAGGGACGCAAGGCGTCGGGTCGATCGGATCATCGGTTCGGCTCCCATTTCAGTCAGCGTTTGCAGGTGGATTCGGGTTCGTCGAAGCCCAGCGTGTCGAGCCGCGACACCCGGTGCAGGAATTCCGCCTGCGGCGACACCGACACCAGCACCCGGTCGCCCACCAGGATGATCGGCTGGCGCAGCTGGCCGTTCCACGGGCGGAAAGTCAGCTTCTGGCCCTTGAAGGCGGCGAGTTCGAAATCCGGGCCAAGCATGAAGTCCCGCAGCGTCGCGGCGTCGGCGGATCCGGTGCGGGTCGCGGCCTCGCCCAGCACCCGGATCGCCGCCCATACCTGATAGTCGATCGGGCGCATGTAGCGCCCCGACTGGCGTTCGAAACGGCGCTGGAACTGGGTGGCGCCCCAGGCCTCCTGCGCCGCGTGCCAGGTGGCCGGGCGCAGCCCGGCGGAGCCTGTCACCGGGCGCGGGTCCCAGGTGTGAAACGGCAGGTAGGCGGCGAACACGTCGGCCTCGTCGGCGACCACCACCACGTCGTGATCCTCGGCGCGCTGGGTGAACACCGGCATCTGCTTTTGCACCTGCACATGCCCGGTGTCGGTGCGCCGCGCGCCGCCGGTGTCCTCGAACACCCGGCTTTCGACGATCTTGGCCCCGAACTTCTCGGCGGCGCGGCGATAGGCGTCGGCCATCAGCCGGTCGCCGTCATGCGACCCCTCGATCAGGAACCATTCGCGCCAGCGCTTCCAGACCAGGAACTGCGCCAGCGCGTCGGCCAGCATCGCCCGGCTCGGCGCCACGTGCAGCAGGTTGCCCCGGCACTGGTCGTTGCGCAGCGCGTCGTCGGGGGCCGAGGCGTTGACGATCAGCGCCCGCGCGCCCGCCGCGTCGGCCAGCGCCAGCGTCACCGGCGCGTCGGCGACGCTGACCACGAAGCCAACCCCGGCGGCGATCAGCTTCTCCAGTTCGGCGACGGCGGTTTCGGGGCTGGCGGCGACCTCGGTCAGTTCGAAATCCTGTCCCAGGAACCGCCCCGTGGTCTGGTTGTCCGCGATCGCCAGCCGCGCCCCGGCGAAGCCCAGGTCATCGGGCTTGAGGTCGAGCCGCGAGATCGGCTGCCGCGGCGGCCCGTCGACCCGGATCACCGCCGCGCGGATGATCTGCGCCGCCGCGCCGTCTTGCGCGGCGATCGCGCCCGGGGCCCCGGCCAGCAGCGCCAGCGACAAGCCCAAGCCCAAGCAGAAGTCAGGGGCGAACCGCGCCGCAAATGCCGAAAATCGCTGCATTATTCAACCCTCCCGCTCCATAGGCCGCATCAGCCGCCGCCCTGAATCCCGGCCCGGTCGCCACCCGCGATCCCGGCGCTTTTTCACCGACCCAACGCTGGTTGGGCGTTGAAACCGGGCCTCAAGCTAGGCATTCCGCCGTGGGGTCGGTCAAGCTGGCGGCGGGGGATTTATCCGCATAAGAACATAATAAGCCCCCTCCGCGCGCCCGCGACTCCAACCCGAGTCCAACTCCTGTACGCCCCGAAGCGGCGCCCGACCGGGCCCATTCTTTCAATCGCCGATTTCGACCCGTCGATACATACTACTTTAGGATCGATTCCCGGCATTGTTCTTGACCATGAGCGGGTCGCGGCCTCTCCTCGATAAATAATAAGAAGCATGGATTGCGCTCTGGGCGCGGATGCCGAGCACCTGTTCCGGCCTCCTGTCCGACTTCGCTGAAGGGCGCCCGCCATCGAGTGAAACAGGCATCCTGAGAAAGGGAGAAAAACGATGAAACACCTTGTTCTAGGCGCGGCGGCGGTCGTGCTGGCGGGAACGTCGGTCATATCGGCCAACCCCAGCCTGACGTCGGCGATGAAGAACCCGAATGACTGGGTCATCCAGACCGGCGACTACGCGAACACGCGCTATTCGAAGCTGGACGAGATCAACCGGACCAACGTGCGCGACCTGCAGGTGGCCTGGACCTTCTCCACCGGCGTGCTGCGCGGCCACGAAGGCGCCCCGCTGGTGATCGGCGACACGATGTACGTGCACACGCCCTTCCCCAACATCGTCTATGCGCTGGACCTCAACGCCGACGGCGCCATCAAGTGGAAATACGAACCCAAGCAGGATCCGGACGTCATCCCGGTGATGTGCTGCGACACGGTCAACCGCGGGCTCGCCTACGCCAACGGCAAGATCTTCCTGCACCAGGCCGACACCACCGTGGTGGCGCTCAACGCCAACACCGGCGCGGTCGAATGGTCGGTGGTCAACGGCGACCCGTCCAGGGGCGAAACCAACACCGCCACCGTGCTGCCGGTCAAGGACATGGTCATCGTCGGCATCTCGGGCGGCGAATTCGGCGTGCAGTCGCACGTCACCGCCTATGACATCGAAACCGGCGAGCGCCGCTGGCGCGCCTATTCCATGGGGCCGGACGACCAGATCCTGATGGATCCCGAAAAGACCACCCAGCTTGGCAAGCCCGTGGGCAAGGATTCGGGGCTCAACACCTGGGAAGGCGATCAGTGGAAGATCGGCGGCGGCTCCACCTGGGGCTGGTATTCCTATGACGCCGAGGCCAACCTGATCTACTACGGCACCGGCAACCCGTCGACCTGGAACCCGTCCCAGCGGCCGGGCGACAATCGCTGGTCCATGACCATCATGGCCCGCGACCCCGACACCGGCATGGCCAAATGGGTCTACCAGATGACCCCGCATGACGAATGGGATTACGACGGCATCAATGAAATGATCCTCACGGATCAGGAAATCGATGGCAAGATGAGGAAGCTCCTCACCCATTTCGACCGCAACGGCTTTGGCTACACGCTTGACCGGATCACCGGCGAACTGCTGGTCGCCGAGAAATTCGACCCGGCGGTGAACTGGGCCACGCATGTGGAAATGGATCCCAGCTCCGACCAGTACGGCCGGCCGCAGGTGGTGGCCAAATACTCCACCGAGCAGAACGGCGAGGACGTGAACTCCGAGGGCATCTGCCCGGCGGCGCTCGGCTCCAAGGATCAGCAGCCCGCGGCCTACAGCCCGCGCACCGAACTGTTCTACGTGCCGACCAACCACGTCTGCATGGATTACGAACCGTTCCGCGTCAGCTACACCGCCGGTCAGCCCTATGTCGGCGCCACCCTGTCGATGTTCCCGGCCCCCAACAGCCATGGCGGCATGGGCAACTTCATCGCCTGGGACGGCAAGAAGGGCGAAATCGTCTGGTCCCTGGCCGAGAAGTTCTCGGTCTGGTCGGGCGCGCTGGCGACCGCTGGCGACGTGGTGTTCTACGGCACCCTGGAAGGCTATCTGAAGGCGGTTGACGCGCGCACGGGTCAGGAGCTCTACAAGTTCAAGACCCCGTCGGGCATCATCGGCAACGTGATGACCTACAGCCAGAACGGCAAGCAGTACGTCGCCATCCTCTCGGGCGTCGGCGGCTGGGCGGGCATCGGCCTTGCGGCCGGTCTCACCAACCCCAATGACGGCCTGGGCGCCGTGGGCGGCTATGCGGCGCTGAGCAACTACACCGCGCTCGGCGGGCAGCTGACCGTCTTCGCCCTGCCCGACTGATCGGGGCGACGCAACGTCATGACCACCGGTTCGGCGCGGAACGCCAGTTCTGCGCCGAACCATTTGCAGAAACGAGACGCGCATCCAATCGCGCCGAAAAACAGCGCATTGGATCCGGCCGCGGGACCTGACCAATCGCGATCGAACGGGAGCCCATCCATGTCCTCAGCCAGAACCTTGATCGCGGCCTTCGCGGCCAGCATGATCTTCGCCGGCGCCGCCGTCGCCGGCGACAACCTCAAGGCCGCCTACAGCGAAGACGGCAAGTATTTCACCGAAGACGGCGTGCCCACCTTCAGCATCGCCGAGGACGGCACCGTCGACTGGCCCACCTATTCGGGCTTTCGCCGCTACCATTCCGAATGCCATGTCTGCCACGGCCCGGACGGCGAGGGATCCTCCTACGCCCCGGCGCTGAAGAAAAGCGCCATCGCGCTGGACTATTACGATTTCGTCGGCATCGTGGTGGGCGGTCGCAAGGTGGTGACCGCGTCCAGGGATTCGGTGATGCCCTCCTTCGGGCTCAACAAGAACGTGATGTGCTATCTGGACGATATCTACGTTTATCTGAAAGCCCGGGGCGCCGACGCGTTGCCGCGCGGGCGGCCCAAGAAGAAAGAACCCAAGAACGATGTCATTCGCGCGGATGAGAATTCCTGCCTCGACGGCTAGCCGCCTCGCCTGCCTGGCGCTGGGCGCCCTTGGCCTGGCGCTGGCGGCGCCGGTCGCGGCGCAGACCACGGACCTGGTGTCAAAGACCCATTTCCGCGTCTGCGCCGACCCGGCCAGCCCGCCGTTTTCCGATGAAAACGGCGGCGGCTTCGAAAACCGCATCGCCGAGCTGTTCGCATCTCAGATCGGCCTGCCGGTGCAATACACCTGGTTTCCCATGGCCACCGGATTCGTGCGCAAGACCCTGCGCGAATACCGCTGCGACGTGATCGTCGGCTTTGCCCAGGGCCATGAGATGGTGCTCAACACCAACCACTACTACACCTCGGCCTATGTGATCGTGACCACGCCCGACAGCCCGCTCGCGGCGGTCGACGCGCTCGGCGATCCCCGGCTCAAGGGCAAGATCCTCGGCATCGTCGCGGGCAGCCCCCCGGCGACGCATATGGCGCGCAACGGGCTGATCGGCAAGGCGCGCCCCTACAAGCTGATGGTGGATCGCCGCTTCGAAACCCCGGCGGAAAACATGATCGCCGATTTGCAGGCCGGCGAGATCGACGCCGCCGTGCTCTGGGGCCCGATCGGCGGCTATCTGGGCAAGCGGGCCGGGCTCAGGGTCACGCCGCTGCTCAAGGAAACCCTGCCGCCGCGCATGTTCTACCGCATCACCATGGGCGTGCGCCCCGGCGAGGTGGTCTGGAAGCGCAAGCTCAACTCGCTGATCCGGCGCAATCAGGGCGAAATCGACCGCATTCTGACCGAATACGGCGTGCCGCTGCTCGACGAAATGGGGCTGAAGCTGAAGGCTCCGGCGCAATGATCCGCCGGGCTGTCCTTGCCGCCGCCCTCGCCGCCCTCGTCGCCGCCCCGGCGGCGGCGCAGTCCGATGAGCCCGCGCAGTACCGCATGGAGCATTTCCGCGCCCCGGTCCCCGACACCCTCGCCGGCGCGGTCGTGGTCGATGACGAGACCGCGCACGCGCTGTGGGAAAGCGGCGAGGCGGCCTTCATCGACGTGCTGCCGCGCCCGCCCAAGCCCGCCAACCTGCCCGCGGGCACGATCTGGCGCGAAAAGCCCCGCATGTCGATCCCCGGCGCGATCTGGCTGCCCAATGTGGGCTACGGGGCCATTCACCCCACCATCCACGCCTATTTCAAGGCCGGGCTGGAGGCTGTCACCAAGGGCGACAAGTCGCGGCCGATCCTGCTGTTCTGCCTCGAAGACTGCTGGATGTCATGGAACGCCGCCAAGCGGGCGCTCGAATACGGATATTCGAAGGTCTACTGGTATCCCTATGGCACCGATGGCTGGGCTTTCAACGACTGGCCGCTGGTCAAGACCCCGCGCTTTCCCATGCCCTAGGGCCGCGGGCGCGCGGCGCGGACACGAAAAGGGGGCGCGGGCCGATACAGAGAGCCCGCGCCCCTTTTTTCGCCGGCCGGTCGGCTCAGCCGTTGACCAGCGAGAACACCTTGTCGAAGGCCGCGCCCTCGGTGTCCTCCAGATGCACCTCGACGGTCTGCGCCCCCGGGGGCAGGTCGAAATCGATCGCCGGGTTCTCGCTGAGGGAAATCGAACCGGTCATGGCGAAGATCGGCTGCCCGTCGGCGCCCACGTTCAGTTCGTAGACATAGCGCGCCGGGATATACAGCAGGGTGATCTGGTTCAGCTGCAACCCGGAATTGCTCGGGTGGCTGATGCTGAGCCGCGCCCGCGTCGTCGCCGCGCTCGATTGCAGCGCGTCGTCGCGCAGGGCGGCGAGCTTGGCCAGCGCGCCCTCCGCCTCGGGCTCCGGCGCCATGGCCAGCTGCATCTGGCCCAGCGTGGCCAGCGCCACCGCCGCGTCAACCCCCGGCGGCGCGGCGCAGGCCCCGACGCCCGAGGTCTTGACGAAAGCCTCGCTCATGTAAAGCGCGCCCGCGTCGGTCTCCAGCACCACCCGCACCGGGGTCGGCCCGTTGATGCGCATGGTGGCCGAGAACGAGAACTCGGCCCGCGGCTCGATCATCTCGAACACCGCCGAGACCGGCATCGGGTTGTTGTCGATGATCAGCGACACCGAACGGATCAGCGCCCCGCGCGGCGCGCGCACCGTGGCCCCGATGGGGGTGCGCGGGTCGGTCATGGTCCGATACGGCGCCTGCAGCGCCACCATGTCGCCGCCCGCGGCGATGGGGCGCTGTTCATAGAGATTGGGGCGCAGGTCGTCCCAGGCCTCCCCCGCCAGCGCGGGCAGGGCCATGAGCCCCGAAACCGCCGCCGCAATCGCCAATCCTGTTCTCATCTCATTCCCTCCATGCGCGCGGCTTGCAAGATCCGCGCGCCAATCGTTTCATCGTTCAATGTTCGGCCCATACTGGACCGGTCTTCGGGTCTCACGCAAGCTGCGGGGCGCGACTCCCGCCGCCGCGCGCCGTTCCTGTCGCCTTCCGGCGTCACTGCGCCGCCGCCGTCGCCCCCGCCCCCATGGTCATCGTCGTCGCGTCCAGCGGCGACAGGAAGGCGCCGAAAGCCCGCGGCCCGTCGCCCACCGCGATCTCGTCAATGACCCGCAGCGTCGCCACGTCGATGATCGAGATCGAATTCGAAAACCAGTTGGCCACCGCCAGCAACGACCCGTCGGCGGTGGCGGCGATGCCCTCGGGGTATTCGCCCACCTCGATCCGCCCCAGCGCCGCCAGGGTGGCGACGTCGAACACGCTCACCGTGTCGGCGTATTGGTCGGTGACGAACCCCATGCCCTGCGCCAGCGCCACCGCGTAGGGGCGTTCGCCGGTGGCGACCTCGCCCAGCGCCCGGCCCGCGGCGATGTCGATCACCGTTACCGAATTGGACCCCACATTCGCCGCGTAGGCCCGGGCGCCGCGATCGTCGATGGTGACCCCGAACGGGCGCGCCCCGGTCTTGACCCGGGCGCGCACCGCGCCGCTTTGCGCGTCGGCGATGGTCACCTGGTCGCTGTCCCGATCGGCGCTCAGCACCCATTTGCCGTCCGGCGTCACCGCGACGCCCGAGGGCGATTTTCCGGTGGCGATCTCGCCGATCACTCCGCGTTCGGGATCGACGATCCACAGCCGCGCGCCGTACCAGTCGGCGACATAGACCGGCGCGCCCGAGGGATGCACCGCGATCCCCAGCGGTCCGCCGGGCAGGTCGAAGCGGCGCAGCACCGTCGCGCCCGCAGGGTCGAGCACGCTCAGCGTCTCGCCCTCGGGGCTGACCACATAGACCGCGCCGCCGTCGCGCGCCACCGCCACCCCGGCGGGCTTGCCGCCGATATGGGTGACCCGCAGCACCTTGCCCGCGGCCAGATCGACCACCGACAGATCCTCGCTCAGCTGGTTGGTGACGAAGGCCATGTCCGCCGCCGCCGGGGCGCCCGTCCCGGCCAGCCCCAGGATCGCCAGCGCCAGCGCCGCGGCGCAGAACCCCGCGGGCCGGGTCAGCGCGCCGGCGTCCGCGATCGTCATCCGGCGTGCGTCACGGGCCACGGGCCGGGCTACTCCCCGGCGCCGAAACGGTCCCGCAGCGCGTCCAGCCCGGCGGCGTAGACCCCGGTGACCGCCTTGATCGCCGTCTCGTCGTTCAGTTCCTCGGGCGGATCGTTCAGCGGATAGCCCCGGTAGAAGGCGCCGCGCCATTCGACCTCGGACCCGGATCCCGCCGGGCGCACCGTCAGATGCGAGGAATAGTTGGTCACCGGCAGCACGCTCACGTCCTTGGAGATGATGCGGTAGGAATAGCTGCGCTTTTCATCCGAAAACTTGTAAAGCTGCTCGGTCAGCGTCGGCCCGTCGGCGGCCCCCAGCGTCAGCACCCGGATCGCGTCGATCTCGTTGCCGTTCTCGCCGGTGGTGGAAAACACCACCGGATGCCAGCTCATGTCATGAAAATTCCCGATCGCCGCCCAGACCTCGTCGGGCGGGGCCGCCAGCGTCACCTTCATGGTCACCTTCTGGCGCGTCGGCCCGTGGGCCTGCGCCGTGGTCGCCGCGCCGAAGGTCAGCGCCGCAAGCGCCGCAAGCATCGTCAGAAACCGCATGTCGTTCTCCACTCGTTGCCGCCGCCGCGCGAACCAACGCCGGCAACGCCCCCTGCGGGGGTCAGTCCGCGAAAACCGCCCGGCGCAGGATGTAATCCGCGCCGCGCCGCCAGGATTTGTCGGTGTTGCCCCGGATATCCACCGACAGCGCCCTGACGATGGCCCCGGGGGCCCCGGGTTCGGCGGCCAGCGCCGGCCCGGCCCGGCGCACCACCAGATTCACCGACAGGATCAGGTTGGACACCTTGATCACCTCGCCGGCCAGCGAATAGTCGGCCCCAAGCCCGAGCGCCGCGGTCACCTCGCAGCCGTTGCAGCGGGCCGGGTTGGCCATGCGCTCGATCCGGGCGCGCACCGCCGGGGGGATGTCGACGAAGCGGAACCCCCTGGCCTCGAACGCCGCGGCCACATGCGCGGTCAGCATGGCGATGCGCGCGGTCTCGTCCGCGCGCGCGCCGCGATAGGCGCCCTCGGTGGACAGATCGACGAAGGCGATGCCGACGAAGGCCAGCGACGCGCCCGGCTTCAGCGGCTCGCCCGACGCCTGGGCCAATCCCGACGCCAGGCCCGCGATCAGGATCGCCGCCGCCGCCAGAAACCGCATGGCCTGCATCCCCCATCCACTTCCGCTCGCGCCCGCGCGCGAGACCGCCGCCGCGATCAGACGTCGAAGCGGTTCTGCAGCGCCCCCAGCCCGGATTCGTAGATCCCCGCCACCGCGTCCTCGGCGCCGTCGCCGGTGGGTTCGAAGGTCGAGGACCAGACGACCATCGTCTCGTCGCCGGCGTCCACCACCGTCAGGATCGACCGGTAGCCGTCCACCGGCAGCGGCGATTCGATGATCTCGTAGCCGTAGGAGGCGCTGTCGCCGCCGAGATGCTTCTCCAGGATCTCGCCGCCGCCCTCCAGGCTGAGCCGGCGATGCTCGACCCCGTCGATGGTTTCCTTGGCCGAATCCGTCACCGCCGGGTGCCAGGTCGGCAATGACTGGAAACCGCCGATCAACGCCCAGACCATCGATGCCGGGGCCTTGATCGTCGCGCTGCGTGAAATCTGCGCCATTGTCGCCTCCTGCTAATGTGGATTCGCTCCGTCAGTAGATGACGACGCCGCGGATTGATTCGCCGGAATGCATCAGTTCGAAGCCCTTGTTGATGTCCTCGAGCGGCATGGTGTGGGTGATCATCGGGTCGATCTCGATCTTGCCGTCCATGTACCAGTCGACGATCCGGGGCACGTCCGTGCGCCCCCGCGCGCCGCCGAACGCGGTGCCGCGCCAGACCCGGCCGGTGACCAGCTGGAACGGGCGGGTGGCGATCTCGGCCCCCGCCGGGGCGACGCCGATGACCACGCTCTCGCCCCAGCCCTTGTGGGCGCATTCCAGCGCCGTGCGCATCACGCCGACATTGCCCGTGGCGTCGAAGGTGTAATCCGCGCCGCCCCCGGTGAGGTCCACCAGATACGGGACCAGATCGCCCTCGACCTCGGAGGGGTTGACGAAATGGGTCATCCCGAACCGCTCGGCCATGGCCACCTTGGCGGGGTTGAGATCGACGCCGATGATCTGGTCGCAGCCCGCCAGCCGCGCGCCCTGCACCACGTTCAGCCCGATGCCGCCGAGCCCGAAGACGATGACTTTCGACCCGATCTCGACCTTCGCGGTGTTGATCACCGCGCCGATGCCGGTGGTCACGCCGCAGCCGATGTAGCAGACCTTGTCGAACGGCGCGTCCTCGCGGATCTTCGCCGCCGCGATCTCGGGCATCACGGTGAAGTTCGAAAACGTCGAGGTGCCCATGTAGTGGTGGATCGGCTGCCCGTCGATCGAGAATCGCGAGGTCCCGTCGGGCATCAGCCCCGCGCCCTGCGTCGCGCGGATCGCCTGGCACAGGTTGGTCTTGGGGTTCAGGCAGTATTCGCATTCGCGGCATTCGGGGGTGTAGAGCGGGATCACGTGGTCGCCGGGTTTCAGCGACGTGACCCCGGGGCCGCATTCCACCACCACGCCGGCGCCCTCATGGCCAAGGATGGCGGGGAACAGGCCTTCGGGATCGGCCCCCGACAGGGTGAAATCGTCGGTGTGGCACAGGCCGGTGGCCTTGATCTCCACAAGCACTTCGCCGGCGCGCGGACCCTCGAGGTCCACCTCGGTGATCTCAAGCGGCTGGCCGGCCTGAACGGCAAGGGCTGCGCGGGTTTTCATGGCTGTCCTCTCAACTCTGCGCCCCCTGCCGTTTCGCAGGCGAACGGCAGGTAAGCGTCTATTACTGGGCAACTATAGCCAGTCTGGCGGCCGCCCCCGATAGGACTTTGGTCGCAAAAGTCGCGCCGTTCAACCCCCCCCAGCCGACGATGTGGAAACCGGCCGATTGCCCCCCCCCGGCGGCGCCCGCGCCGTTGCCCGGGCGCCGGCTCCAGAAAAACCGCCAACCACGCCCGGCATCGCGCGGCGCCGCCGTGTTCTTATTTTCTTATTAGCAAATTTCCTTTGACGCATGCTGGCGGACATGACTAGCTTCGAGCAATTCCCCGCTGTCAAAAATCCCAAGGAGCCGCCGCATGACTTGGAATGCCCCCAAGCTTGAAGAAATCGCCTGCGGAATGGAAATCAACATGTATTTCCCCGCCGATGACGACGGCGTTCTTTTCTAGGACCCGAATCCGGCGCAGTTGCGCCCCACAATGCTTGGCGCCGCTGCGAACGATGGTTTGCTGCGGCGTTTTTCATTTTGCGACGTTGCGCCCCGGGATCAGATATGCAGCTTGCGCCGATCGACGCTTTCGCATTTCCAGCGGGTCACGCGCCACCCGTCGCGTTGCGAGGCCCAGCGCGCCAGCAGCGGCTGGGCCCGGAACAGGCAGCTTCGGGGCGAGGCGAAGGCGACGAGCCCAAGGGTCTGCTCGCGGCAGACATCCGGGGCGTTCAGCAGGCAGGCGCTGAAGACAAGCGCGAACATCAGGTTTCCTTTTGCAGCGATCCGCACCCGGCTCCCGAGCCGAGCATGACCGCGAAACCATACCAAATCATTGGCTCCTACGCAGGCGCCATGTTCAGCCGGGGCCGACGGTTGCTAGACAGGGGCAGGCGGCGCGCGGCGGCGCCGGTTCGAAGAAAGGTGACGCCATGGCTTGGATGACGCGGCGCGCGGCCCCGCTGGCGGGTCTGGCGCTGGCCCTGCTGACCGCCCTGCCCGACGCGACGCGCGCGGCGGGCTACGACGACCCCGACTGGCCCTGCATCCAGCGCAAGGTGCCGCATCTGTCGGTGGGACAGATGTGGGCCGGTCCGCCGATCGACGCCGCCGCGCTCGACGACTGGCGCAAGACCCCCGAACTGGCGGCGCTGGCCCCGGCGCTGGCGGCGCAGCGCACCTCGATGGACGCGGCGCGCGCGGCCATCGACGCCTACGCCGCGCGCGGGGCCGACAGCGCCGACCGGCCCGGCCGCCTGTCGCTGCTGTTCGCCGGGATCTTCGCTTCCATCGAACGCGAACGTTCGGCGATCATCGACGGCATCGCACGCTACGCGCGCAAGCAGGCGGGGCTCGCGACCCGGATCGCCGCCATGCGCGACGCCCTCGCCGCCGCGCGCGCCGCCGAAAACCCCGATCTCGACAAGGTCGAGGAACTCGAGGACAACCTGAAATGGGAAGAGCGCATCTACGCTGACCGCGCCAAATCGCTCACCTATGTCTGCGAGGCGCCGGTGATCCTTGAACAGCGGGTGTTCGCGCTGGCCCGGCTGATCATGGCGCATCTGGACTAGGGCGCGTCACTCCCATTCCAGTTCCTTGTAGGCGACGGTGGCGTTGCGCTTGTTGAATTCGTCGAACAGCGCCCACTTGTCGCGCTGGCTTTCGCCCACATGGGCGATGGCGTCGCGCATGCTCTCGCCCTTGTCGATGGCGGCGCGGGTCTCGGCGGCCAGCGCCGCGAGATAGCCGGTCACCGCCGCCCCGCCCTCGGGCCAGGGCATCGCATGCGGGCCGTGGCCGGGGACGATGCGCGCCGCCGGCCGCGCCGACAGGATCCCCAGCGCCGCCTGCCAGCCCCGCAGCGACCCGTCGATGGCGGGGGTGTGCTCGGCGAAGACCAGATCGCCGGTGAACAGGGTGTCGGTCTGGCGGTCCAGCACCGTCAGGTCGTTGTCGGTATGGGCGGTGGGCCAGCCGCGCAGCTCCAGTTCCCGCCCGCCGATATCCAGCGTCAGCGCCTGCCCCGCCGCCGGATTGGCGCCCTCGGGATCGGGCGCGACCACCGCCATGCCCATGGCCGCGGCGGGGCCGACCAGCCGCCCGACCCGGGTCTCGTAGGTCTCGGCGCGACGCGCCAGCGCATCGGCGAGCTTGGCGTGGCCGAGGATCTCGGCCCCCGCCTCGGCGAACACCGAAGCCCCCAGCGTGTGATCGGGATGCATATGCGTCAGGATCAGCCAGCGGATCGGCAGATCGGTGCGCTGTCGGATGGCGGCGTAGAGCCGCTCGCCCGAGGCCCGCGACCCCCCCGCGTCGATCACCGCCACCCCCGCCTCGCCGATGACGAAGCCGGTATTGGCCAGATCGCCGACATTGGCGGGCGAGGGGATCTCGTTCAGCCCGCGATGCACGAACGCCCCCGGCGCGACTTCGACGGTCCCGGCCGGGGGGATCGCGCGCGCCAGCCCCGCCGCATCGACGCAAGCCCAATCGCCCGCGATCACGCGGTCCCGCGCCCCCGCCCATTGCCCCGCGCGCCCCGGCGCCGCCGCCGCGCAGGCCGCCGCGTCAGGCAGCGAGGGCGGCAGAACCCGCGTCGCGCAGACCGCCGGATCGGCTTGCAGACAAATCGCCAGCAGAATTTCGAACATCGGGGGACTCCTTGGCCGGGATCTTCACGGCGATTGCCAAAAACGTGGGAACATCAGTCGCTTGACTTGAAATCCCGAAGTTCGGCGCCGCGCCAACGGGTCATTTGACTGCC
Source organism: Oceanicella sp. (assembly GCF_056449545.1). Classification (NCBI taxonomy): domain Bacteria; kingdom Pseudomonadati; phylum Pseudomonadota; class Alphaproteobacteria; order Rhodobacterales; family Paracoccaceae; genus Oceanicella; species Oceanicella sp. The sequence continues at coordinate 18,595 of NZ_JBWOMN010000059.1, forward strand.
GATCCAGCCCGCGCGCAACCCGCGCGACTGCTGCGAAGGTCGTATTTCAAAGCAGTTGCGACTAAAGTAGGGGTGATTTGGAAAACATATGCAAGGATCGTGGATTCGACGCCGCGACTCGGTCGAATCAGCTGCAGGAGACACGCATGACCATGACCGCATCCCGCCTGTTCACGTCCGCCGCCTTCGCCGCCGCCATGGCGCTGAGCCCGGCCCTGGCCGCCGAACGCGACAACCCGATGGTCCCGGGCGCGACCTGGACCGATCTCAGGCCCGACGTGGTCGGCGACGCCGAGATCCTCGACGGGACCGGGCTGATCAGCCTCGACGCGCCCTACCGCGCCTTCGACGCGGCGACGGTGCCGGTGCGCATCACCCAGTCGCCGGATTCGGACGCGCGCATCGTGCGCCTGACGCTGGTGATCGACGAAAACCCCTCGCCGGTGGTGGCCGAATTCGATTTCGGCCCGGCCATGGGGCGGATCAATCTGGAAACCCGGGTGCGGCTCAACGACTATTCCAACATCCGCGCCATCGCCGAGACCGCCGACGGCAAGCTGTGGATGACCGGGCGCTTCGTGAAGGGCGCCGGGGGCTGCGCGGCGCCGGGGCTGAAGGACATGTCCGCGGCCATCGCCGCGGCGGGCAACATGCGCCTGAAGCTGTTCGGCGAGGCGGGCGAGGGCTCCTCCCCGCCGCTGCAATCGGGCGGGCGGCGCGAGGCGCAGCTGATGATCCGGCACCCGAATTTTTCCGGCATGCAGCGCAATCAGGTGTCGCTGCTGATCATCCCGGCCTTCTTCGTCGACGAGATCGACGTGTTCCTCGGCGAGGAAAAGCTGTTCCACATGGAGGGCGGCATCTCGATCTCCGAGGACCCCTCCTTCCGCTTCGGCTACAACGACAACGGCGCAGAGACCTTCCGCGTCGAGGCCGGCGACACCGAGGGCGCCCGCTACGAAAAGACCTTCCCGGCGATCGCCGGCCCCGCCAGCTGACCTGACGCCAGGCGCCGCCGGCGCGGCGGCGAAACCGAACCGGCCCCCTGAAGCTTCGCCCTTTGCAGCTTCGGGGGGCCGGTCGCGTTTCGCGGGGCCGCCCAGTCAGCCCGCCCAGTCAGCCCGCCCAGTCAGCCCGCCCAGCGCAGCGTGTAGGGGCGTTGCAGGGCGCGCTCCACCAGGTCCAGCCGGTCCTGCCCGTAGAACATGTCGCCATCGACGAAATAAGTGGGCGAGCCGAACACCGACCGGGCGATCGCCTCCTCGGTGTTGGCTTCGTAGGCCGACAGGATCTCCGGCGCGCGGGCGGCCTCCAGCAGCGGCGCCGGGTCCAGCCCGGCCTCGCGCGCCAGCCCGGCCAGCGCCGCCTCGTCGCCAAGATCCGCGTGCTCGGCCCAATGCCCGCGCAGCAGCGCATGGGCGTAGCGATCCGCGTCCAGCCCCTGCGCCGCGGCGGCGATGATCGAGCAATTGGCCAGCGTCAGGTCATGGCCGTGATTGGCGGGAATGCCGCCCTTCACCTTGACGCCGCGATGCTCGGACCAGCGTTCGATCTCGCGTCGGAAATAGTAATCCACATGGGCGGGGCTGCGTTCGCGGAACGACACCGGGTTGGCGGCCCCCACCACCCGGCGCAGATCCACCGGCCGGTGGACGATGCGCCGCCCCGCGGCGGCGGCGATTTCCGACAGCCGCGCCGATCCCAGATAGGCGAAGGCGGAATGCGCCGCATAGAAATATTCGATGTCCTTCATGCCGGTCGCTCCCTTCCGGTTTCCACTGATCGCCTCACCCCCCGAGCCGGGCGCTCAGGCGGATCGGCGTCACCCGGCCCGAAAGCCGCGCGTGATAGACATGCAGCCCCTCCATCACCCGCATCACGTAGTTGCGGGTCTCGGAAAACGGGATGGTCTCGATCCAGTCCACCATGTCGGTCTGCCCGACGCGCGGGTCGCCATAGGCCCCGAGCCAGCGCCGCACCCGGTGCGGCCCGGCGTTGTAGCCCGCCGCCGCCATGGGTTCGGAGCCGAATTCGTCGATCAGCCCGGCCAGATAGCTTTGCCCCAGCCGGGCGTTGTATTGCCAGTCCTCGGTAAGCCGCGCCCGGGAATAGGCGAGCCCCAGCGATTTCGCCACCTTCTTCGCCGTGGCGGGCATCAGCTGCATCAGCCCGCGCGCGCCCACCGGGCTGATCGCCAGCGGGTTCAGTTCCGTTTCCTGCCGGGCGATCGACATGGCCAGCGCCGGATGCACCCCGGCCCCGAACCGCCCCAGCGCGGTCACCGGGTAATAGGCGTCGATCAGCACCACGCCCTTGCGCGCGGCGATCTTGGCGACGCGAACGGCGATGTCCGGGCGGTCCAGTTCCAGCGCCAGCGCCCCCAGCGCCGCCATGTCGCGCGGCGTCGGGGCCACCAGCGCCGCATGGGTCAGCAGGCGATGCGCCAGCTTCGGGTCGCCCGCCCAATGCGCCAGCGCCCCGGCGCGCACCAGCGGGCCGCGCAGATACGGCGCCCGGCGCCAGTCGGGCCGCGGCCCGCCCCCGGCCAGCGCCGGATCCGGGGCCGCGCCGATCCGCTCGGCGGCGAGCTGGCCGTAAAAGCTGGTCTGGTGCATGGCGCCCATGGCGTAGGCGGCGCGGGCGCCCGACTGATCGCCCAGCGCCTCCTTGGCGCGTCCGATCCAGTAGCCCGCGCGCCCGAGGCTGATCGGCGTCGCCACCGCCCCCTGAAACCGCTGGAAATGCGCCAGCGCCGTGGCCGGATCGTTGAGCTTGCGCAGCGCCAGCCAGCCGGCCAGCCATTCCAGCTGCGCGAAGTCCGACCCTGCGCTCAACCCATGGCGCGCGGCGATCCGGTAGGCGGTCCGCGCCCGCCCCTCGCGCATGGCCCGATGCGCGAAACGCCGCCGCGCCGAGGCCCAGCGCAGCGGCCGCCCCAGCGTCGTCGCCGATTGCGACGCCGTGATCAGCATGTCCTCGGCCCCGGCGTCCAGCCCCTTGGCGGCGCGCCAGCGGAACCGTTCGTAAGCCAGCCCCGGATCGGATTTCAGCGCCCCGGGCACGGCGGCGATCAGCGCGTTGACGCCGGGCTTGCGCTTGCGCAGCGCGATGCGCGCCCGCGCCAGCGATATCCAGCCGGCGCTCACCAGCGGAGCCATGCGCATGCTCTCGCCCGCCAGTCCGCGCCACAGCAGCATGTCGAGCCGCGCCTCGTGCTGTCCGCTCAGCGCCCCGCCGTAGCGGCGCAGGAACCGCGCCTGCTCGCTGGGCGTCAGCGACAGGTCCCGCCAGGCCCGGATCGCCGCGTCGCGCGCCTCGGCCACGCGCCCGTCGCGCGACAGCGCGTCGGCGAACCGCAACGCCCCGGTCCCGGTTTCAGGCGCGGCCTTGGCGAAGAAATCGTAAACCGTGTCCCGGTGCAGCCCGGCGGGCATCTGGCGTTCGGCCAGACGGCGCAGCCGCGATTGCCCCGGCCAGTTGGGAAATTCTGCAATGAAACCGGCGTAATCCGCCCAGCCGCCCTCGCCGTCCGACAACCGCCGCCAGCGGATCAGCGCGGCGGCGGCGGGATCGCCGAGCCGCGCGGCCGCACGCTCGGCATTCACCCAGTCCTTCTGCGCCGCGGCCTCCAGCGCCGGTCGAAACCGCGCGCCCTCGCCGGGCCCGGGCATGTCCTGCGCCCGCGCCGCGCCGACGCTCAGCGCGGCGCCAAACCCGGTCGCCAACCCTGTCCCGAATCCAGTTGCGGCCGCAGCCGCAACGCCCAGAACCGCGCTCGCCGCCGCCGCCGCCAACACGGCGCGCACGCGCGCCGCCAGTCCATCGCCGCGTTTCATGACTGCTCCTGCCCGGTTGCCTGAAACTTTCTGATTTCCGGCAAGGTAGCACGGCGCCCCCCCTTCGCGCCATGCGCGATTGGATCCGGGCGCGGCGCTCGCAATCAGGCGCAGGGCGGATCCCGATCCGCCATTGGCGCGGCGCGCCCCCGAAAGGGGCGCGCCGCATGTCAGGCGTTCACGTCGACGACCACGCGGCCCCGCACCCGGCCCTTGAGGATCGCGGCCCCGAGCTCCGGCAGATCCGCAAGCCCCGCCGGCTGGATCATCGCCTCCAGCTTGTCCATGGGCAGGTCGGCGGCGATGCGATCCCAGGCGCGCACCCGGTCCGCATAGGGGCGCATGACGCTGTCGATGCCCAGCAGGTTGACGCCGCGCAGCAGGAACGGGATCACCGTCGCCGGCAGCCCGGCGCCGCCCGCCAGACCCACCGCCGCCGCCGAGGCCCCGTATTGCAGCTGCCCCAGCACCCGGGCCAGCATCGCCCCGCCCACCGCGTCGACGCAGCCGGCCCATTGCTCCTTCTCCAGCGGGCGCTTGACGGTCTCGTTGATCTCTCCGCGCGCCACGATCCGCGTGGCGCCGAGCCCGCGCAGATACGCCTCCGCCTCCGGCCGACCGGTCACCGCCGCGACCTCATGCCCGAGATGGGCGAGGATCGCGGTCGCCACCGAGCCCACGCCCCCCGCCGCCCCGGTGACCAGCACCGGCCCCCGCCCCGGCTTCAGCCCGTGATCCTCCAGCGCCATCACCGCCAGCATGGCGGTGAAGCCGGCGGTGCCCACCGCCATCGCCCGGCGCGTGGTCAGCCCCGCGGGCAGCGGAACAAGCCAGTCGGCCTTCACCCGGGCTTTCTGCGCATGGCCGCCCCACCAGGCCTCGCCCACGCGCCAGCCGGTCAGCACCACCCGGTCGCCGGGCTTGTATCGCGCGTCGTCCGAGGCCTCCACCACGCCGGCGAAATCGATCCCCGGCACATGCGGGTAGTTGCGCACCAGCCCGCCCCCGGGGCCGATGCACAACCCGTCCTTGTAGTTCAGCGTGGAATACTCCACCGCCACGGTCACGTCGCCCGCGGGCAGACGGCTTTCGTCGATCTCCTGAACCGAGGCCGAGGTCTTGCCCTCGTCATCCTTGTCGACGATCAGCGCCTTGAAATTCATGGCATGTCCTTTCGATGTTTCAGCGGCGGGGCGAAGCGGGGCTCACGAGCCCCAGTCGATCTGACATATCTCGGCGCTGCGCCCGTCGAAATCCCAGACCCGGCCGCGATCGCGCACCTTGCCCTGCAAGGCGGTGGCGACGGTGATGTCGGGCCCCATCCAGTAGCCGGTGTTGCTGAGCGTCACGTCGTGATCCGCATCGGCGCCGGCGATCGGCTCGACCGCGCCCCTGATCTTCCTGCCCACGACCAGCCGGCGGGTCTTGCCCTCGGTCTCGTAGCTCACCGGCTGGCGTTCATGGCCGAGGAACTCGCCCACAAGCATGCCGAACAGCCCGGTGGTCCCCCGCGCTTGCCCCGAAAAGATCCGCACCAGCCCGTCATAGGCGGCGTCCGAGGCGCGCTCGTCGATATAGGCCGCCGCCTTCCAGTTGCCTCGCCCCATGTTGCCGGGGATGTCCAGCAGCATGCCCACGTTCAGCCCCGACAGGCTTTCGCCGTTGATCCGGCCCTCGTCGATGCGCACCCCGAGCCAGGCCTGGCAATAACCCTCGGTGGGCGGGTGCTTCCCAAGGCTGACAACGCAGGGGCAGAACACGATGCAGTTGCAGTTGAGGATCAGCTCCCCCTTGATGTTCCAGTCGTCCATGGCTTTTCTCCCTCGGTGATCGGGTCTGGTTGTTCGGATCGAATTCGCTCAGATCTGGCCCAGCGCCGCCGCGCCCATGGCCAGCGCGCCGCCCAGCAGCGCGAAACCCAGCGGGCGGGTCAGCCAGCGGCCAAGCTGGGGCAGTTTCTCGAACGTCATCATCAGCGCCGCCAGCGCCATCCAGGCGAGGCTCATGGTCCCGCCGACGAAGGCCAGCAGCATCAGCGCCCAGCAGCAGCCGACGCAGACCGCGCCAAGCCGCGCCCCCATGGCCAGCCCGCCGCGGGCGCCGCCGCGCCAATGGGCCATGAAAAAGCTCATGGGGCTGCGGCACTGGCTGAGGCAGGACTCCTTCAGCCGGCTGAACTGATACAGCCCCGCGCCCCCCAGCAGCCCGGCGTTGAGCCCCAGCGTCAGGCTGCGCCCGGCCTGATCCACCAGCCCCGCCCCGGCCAGCGCCGCCTGCGCCCCGCCGCCCAGCGCCGCGAATCCCAGCCAGACCGCGACATAGCCCCCGATCAGCGCCGCGAATCCGGGGCCCGAGCCGGCGCCGGCGCGGATCAGGTCGTCATAGGTGCGAAAAGCCGGGATCGCGGTCGGCGTCATCATCGCCGCCGACATCAGCGCCCACATGGCCCAGAGCCGCGCCAGCGACGCGTCGGGCGCGCCGATCCCGCACAATGCGCGCCAGTACTCCAGCCCGGGCGCCCCGACGCCCGCCGGCGGCGACGCCGCCGGGTCCATGAAGAACACCCCGCCCCAGGCGAGGAGCAGCGCCAGATAGAACCCCATCCAGCGCAGGCCGCGCGCATGGAACAGCCCGGATCGCGCGCTTGGCGCGGCGACGCTGTGCGGCATGCTCAAGGCGCGGCCCTCCCCCTGCGACGCTGGCGCGGATGCGCGTGATCTTCGGGCGCAAGATTGTCCCGGGGCGGCGTGCTGTCAATAACTATTTGTCAGACAATTAGATGAATGGCGGTTTGACAGATCGCAGCGCCCCCCATACCGTTCCCCGAACAGGAGCCGTCCCATGAGCCGCCCCCAGACCCATCCGTTCCGGATCTCGCGCACGCCCCCCGGGATCCGCGCATGAGCATCGAATACACCGCCCTGTCGCGCGACGGGCTGTCGACCCAGATCGCCGAGGCGATCCGCGAGGCCATCGTCGAGGGCCGCCTGATGGTCGATGAACGCCTGCCCGGCGAGACCGAGCTCGCCGCCCGCTTCGGCGTGTCCCGCGCCACGGTGCGCGAGGCGTTGAAGCGGCTGGCGGCGCAGAACCTGATCCGCACCCGGCGCGGACCCAGCGGCGGCGCCTTCGTCAACCGCATGAGCCGGGTCGAGGCCCAGGAAACCCTGGTCACCGCCACGCGGCTGATGATCGGCATGAACGACATCCCCTTCGAATCGGCGGCCGAGGCCCGCTTCGCCATCGAGGCCGCCTGCCTGAAGCTCGCCGCCGCCCGCCGCCGCCCCGAAAACCTCGCCGCCATGCGCGCCGAGATCGCCGCCCAGCGCGCGGGATCGGATGCGCCGGGATCAGACCCGCCGGGATCGGATGCATCTGATGCATCCGGGGCCAAGGCGGGCGCGGGCGCGGGCGCCGCGACGGCGGCGCTGACCGACGAGGCCTTCTGCGCCTCCGACGTGCGCTTCCACCAGGCGGTGGCGGAGGCCACCGGCAACCCCATGCTGGCGCTTCAGGCCAGCGGCGCGGTGGAGGCCATGCAGCCGCTGATGAACATGCTCACCTACCGGATGCGCGACCGCACGGTGATCGCCGATCTGCACGAAAACATCGCCGACGCGCTGGAGGCCCGCGACGCCGGCGCGGCGCGCGCGGCGCTCGACGAACTTGCGGCCTACGCCTCGGACCTCGCCGCCCGCCGCCGCGCCCCGCCGCGATCCCCGGCCTGACCCCGCAGCCGCCCGCAGCGCCCGGAACGAGGCAGAGCGGCGCCGCCCGGGCCGCCGTCCCCAGAATGCCTGCGGCATTCATCGGGGCGAAGCCCCGGGCGCAGGCCCTGCCTGCGCGGGGACGGCCCGGCGCCCGGCTCAACCCTTGGCGCGCGGGTCGATGGGGCCGCGCCTGACGCCCAGATTGGCTTCGAGCCAGGCTGCGGCCGACAGCAGCTTCGCCTCGCCCCTGGGGGCGCCGATCAGTTGCAGCCCCACCGGCATCCCGTCATCGGTGAACCCGGCGGGCAGCGAGATCGCCGGCAGGCCGGTCACCATGGCCAGGAACGAAAAACTCAGCCATTCGGCGTAGTCCGCGATCGGGCGCCCGGCGACCTGCGCCGGATATTCCTGTTCCGCCGGCCCCGGCGGCGCGCCCATCACCGGGAAGGCGAACAGGTCGAAATCCTCCAGCAGCCGCTGCATGGCGGCGAATATCACCGTGCGCCCGATCCGCGCGTCGACGATGGCGTCCACCGTCAGATCCCGGCTCTGGGCGATGTTGGCCTTCAGCGTCGGCTTGAACCGCGCCTGCACCTCCGCCGGCAGCCGCCCCGGCCCGGTGGCGTAGAACAGCGCCCGCAGGGTCATGTAGGTGCGCCGGAGGTCCGGCAGCGGAGGGCAGGTTTCCTCCACCCGCGCCCCCGCCGCCCCGGCGCGCGCCATGGCCGCCGCCAGCGGCCCGGCGATCGCCGCCTCCACTGGCGCGAAGCCGTTCAGATCCGGGCTCCAGGCGATGCGCGGCCGCTCCAGCGGGCGGGCCGCGGCGGTCTCGAAGGGCGTCGCCGGGGCCTCCAGACTCAGCGGCTGGCGCGGATCGAACCCGGTCATCGCGTCCAGAAACAGCCCCAGATCGCGCACCGAGCGCGCCATGGGCCCCTGCACCCCCTCGATGGAAAACGCATGCGTCGCCGGTCCGCCGCCGGCGCGCCCGGCCGAGGGCCGCATCCCCACCACCCCGCAATAGGCCGCCGGGGTGCGCCCCGATCCCATCAGGTCCGAGCCGCTCGACAGCCAGACCTCGCCCGAGGCCAGCGACGCCCCGGCCCCGCCCGACGACCCGCCGGCGTTCAGCGCCGTGTTCCACGGATTGCGGGTCTGCCCCAGCACCGCGTTGAAGGTGTTGCCGCCGGCGCCCATTTCCGGGGTGTTGGTCTTGCCGACGATCACCGCGCCGCGCGATTCCAGCTTTTCGACCATGGGATCCGAGGTCTCGGGCACGAAATCCGCGAAGCCCGGCGTGCCGAAGGTGCAGCGCACGCCGGCCACCGGCACCAGATCCTTGATGCCGATCGGCAGCCCGTTGAGCCGCCCCGGACCCGGGCTCCGATCAGCGCGCGCCGCCGCGTCGCGCGCGCGCTCGGGGCAAAGGATCGGGATGGCGTTGATCGCCGGCTCCACCGCCGCGATGCGCGCCAGCGCGGCGTCGAGCATCTCGCCCGGCGACACCTCGCCGCGGCGCAGCAGCGCCACTGCCTCATGCGCCTCCAGCGCGCAAATCTCGGGTCCGGTAAAATCCATTCTGCGGCCTCCAGAAGAGCGGTGCGATCAGACCCTCAGGCCGTCATAGGACACCATCACATGCTCGGCATAGGCGGGACGTTCGGTCAGCCGCCGGTAATACTCGGTCAGGCGCGGGGTCGCGACCCGCTCGAATTCCAGCGTGTGATAGCGATACAGCCCGTGGCCCAGCATCACGTCGGCGAAGCTCAGATGGTCGCCGCCAAGCCAGCGCCCGTCGGCGATGCGCGCGTCGGCGATGCGCGCCAGCCCGGCCAGCGCCTCGGTCCCGCGCGCGATCGCCGCCGGGTCGCGATCGGCGGGTTTCTTGCGCACGATTTCCATGAACAGCACGCCGATCAGCGTCGCGCAAAAGGCGATCTTGGCCCATTCGGCCCATTGGTCCAGCGCCCCGCGCGCCGCCGGATCGCGCGGCCAGAACGCCGCGTCGCCGTAGCGGGCGCCCAGATAGCGCACGATGGCGGCGCTTTCGAACATGGTCAGGTCTTCGCCGCCCGGCCCGGCGCCCGCGTCGCGGATCGCCGGGATCAGCCCCTGGGGGCTCATGGCGCGATACGCCGGGTCGTCATTGCCGCCATGGGCGCCGCCCCAGTCCACGCGTTCATGGGCCAGCCCCAGTTCGGCGACGGTCCACATCACCGCCTGCACGTTGGACGAGGTCGCCCGCCCGAAAACCGTGATCATCCTCAGCCTCTCCCCCCGACGCCAAACGACGCCGACCGACCGCCCGTTCCCGGGCGCGACCGCCGCAGCATCGCCGCGGCGACGCGGATGCGCAAATGATTAATGCGCCCGGGGCCGCGGCCCCGGGCGCGGATCCCGGTCAAGTCGATTCGGTTCGGTTCAGGTCATCGCCGCCAGCTCGACGGGGGATTTGTCGATGAGCGGCCCGGCCAGCGGGGCCGGCGATGCATGGCCCTTTTCGCAATCGCCGACGCAATCGGGGCGGCATTTGTGCTTGTAGCGCGGATCCACCAGCAGCTCGGCGCGCGCCGCCAGCTTGCCCAGCACGCCCTCCAGCGCCGCGCGTTCCTGCGCGTCCAGCCCCTCCAGCAGATAGGCCTCGCGCTCGTTGACGATGCGCGTCACCTCGTCGAGCGTCGCCCGTCCGGTCTCGGTCAGATGCAGGATCTTGATGCGCCGGTCGTCGGGGGCCTCGGTGCGGTGGATCAGCCCGCGATCCTCAAGCTTCGAGGCGGCCCGGCTCAGCGAAACCTTGTCCAGCGAGGTGTGCGCGGCGACCTCGCGCGTCGGCATCTCCTCCGCCTCGCCGGCGGCGGCGAGGATGCGCCATTCGTCGCGGCACAGGCTGAAGCGCTCGCCATAGACCTGCGAGATCGAGTGGCTGACCACATCGGCGAGCCGCGCCAGGCGGTAGGGGAAAAAGGTTTCGAGTTGCATCTGAGGCTCCCTTTTCGTTTCAGATGCATCATTTCACGTTTGAGACGGTTCCGAATTGACATGGGTCAAGCCGCGACGGTTTTGCCCAGTCGCCGCGGCGCCGCCGGCGCGAGGCGAGCCCTCCCCCTCCTCTCCCGCCCGCAGCTGCGCGATCTCCGCCGTCAGCGCCCGGCTGCGGATCTCGGCCAGCAGCATCCGGTTGGCGGCCACCATGTCCGCCAGCACGCCGCCGATCAGCGTCACCGCCCCGACCGCCAGCAGCCCGGCGCCCATCACCAGCGACTGCACATGCCCCGCGCCGTTGCCCGCCAGCGCGAAGATCAGGAACCGCAGGAACGCCCAGGCCCCGGGCAGCAGGAAAACCAGCGAGATCAGGGCAAAGAACCGGAACGCCCTGTAATAGGCGAAAATCCGCAGGATCGTCGTCCCGGATCGCCACACATACCCCGCCACCGAGCGGATCAGCCGGGAGTCCCGGGTCGGCGGGTGGGTGCGAATCGCCGCCCAGCTCACCGGAATCCCCAGCCGCCCGGCCTGGATCAGGGTTTCAAGCGTGTAGGTGTGGCGGTTGAACACATACAGCCGCACCGCCGCGTCGCGATGGATGGCGCGAAACCCCGAGGGCGCGTCCTGCGCCTCGATGCCGCTGGCCTGCTGCACCGCCCAGCTGCCCAGCCGCTGCAACGCCTTTTTGAGCGGCGAGAAATGCTCGATCTCGGCGATCGGGCGGGCGCCGATCACCATCTGCGCCTCGCCCGACAGGATCGGCGCGGTCAGGTCGGGGATGCAGGCGGCGTCGTACTGGTTGTCGGCGTCGGTGTTGACGATCACGTCGGCGCCGCGGCGCAGGCAGGCCTCCAGCCCGGCCATGAACCCGGCCGCCAGCCCGCGATTGCGCGGCAGGCGGATCACGTGATCGACGCCATGCGCGCGCGCCGCATCCGCCGTGCCGTCGCTGGACCCGTCATCGATCACCAGCCACTCCACGCTGTCGAATCCGGCGACCTCGCGCGGCAGGTCGGCGAGCGTGGCCGGCAATTGCGCGGCCTCGTTGTAACAGGGAATCTGTATGATGAGCTTCACGACGCGGGGCTCCTGACGCAAACGCGGATGCGTCGAGCATGCCCGCTGGCGGCCCAGTCTTCAATGCGCGCCGGGGCGAATCCCGCCCCTGCGCCGCGCCTACGACCAAAATCGGAATGGATCCGTCGTTTTCCGCGTTTCGCGTCACGGCCCATTCGGTGCATAAACGTCTGGTGATTTCGCGGGCGCGACGCGCCCCGGCATGCAGGAGGCCACATGTCCGACACCATCCGGTTCACGCTCGACGGCGACGAGGTCGAGGCCAGCGGCGGCGAGACCATCTGGGAGGTCGCCCTGCGCCGGGGGACCCGCATCCCGCATCTGTGCCATTCCGGCGAACCCGGCTACCGCCCGGACGGCAATTGCCGCGCCTGCATGGTGGAGATCGACGGCGAACGGGTGCTCGCCGCCTCCTGCGTCCGCGCGCCCACCCCCGGCATGAAGGTCACCACCGACAGCGCCCGGGCGAAGAAGGCCCGCAAGCTGGTGATGGAACTGCTGGTCGCCGACCAGCCGCCGCGCGACGCCGCCCATGACCGGTCCTCGCAATTCTGGGACATGGCCGACCTGCAGGGCGTCGCCGCCAGCCGCTTCCCGGCGATGGCCGCCGACCGCGTGCCGCTGCTCGACGCCAGCCATGTGGCGATGCGGGTCAATCTCGACGCCTGCATCCACTGCAATCTGTGCGTGCGGGCCTGCCGCGAGGTGCAGGTCAACGACGTGATCGGCATGGCCGGACGCGGCCATGACGCGAAGATCGTGTTCGATTTCGACGACCCCATGGGGGCCAGCACCTGCGTCGCCTGCGGCGAATGCGTGCAGGCCTGCCCCACCGGCGCGCTCACCGCCGCAACGGCGGTCGATTCAGACCAGCGCGGCGACAGCAAGGCCTATGACCGCGAGGTCAAATCCGTCTGCCCCTATTGCGGCGTCGGCTGCCAGCTGTCCTACAAGATCAAGGATGACCGCATCGCCTGGGTGGACGGGGTCGACGGCCCCGCCAATCAGCAGCGGCTCTGCGTCAAGGGGCGCTTCGGGTTTGACTACGTCAGCCACCCCCACCGCCTGACCAAACCGCTGATCCGCCGCGCCGACGCGCCCGCCAAGGGGCTGAACGTCGACCCCGCCGACCCGCTCACCCATTTCCGCGAGGCGACGTGGGACGAGGCGCTCGACGCCGCCGCCAACGGCCTCGCCGGACTGCGCGACCAGCACGGCGGCGAAGCGGTGGCCGGCTTCGGCTCGGCCAAATGCTCCAACGAGGAAGCCTACCTGTTCCAGAAGCTGATCCGTCAGGGGTTCGGGCACAACAATGTCGATCATTGCACGCGGCTGTGCCACGCGTCGTCGGTGGCGGCGCTGATGGAAAACATCGGCTCCGGCGCCGTCACCGCCACCTTCAACGAAATCGAGCACGCCGACTGCGCGCTGGTCATCGGCTGCAATCCGATCGAGAATCACCCGGTCGCCGCCACCTATTTCAAGCAATTCGCCAAGCGCGGCGGCAAGCTGATCGTCATGGACCCGCGCGGCGTCGGGCTCGGGCGCTACGCCGCGCACCGGCTGAAATTCCGCCCCGGATCCGACGTGGCCATGCTCAACGCCATCATGCACGTGATCGTCGAGGAGGAACTCTACGACCGTCAATACATCGCCGCCTTCGCCGAGAACTGGCCGGCGATGAAGGACCACCTCAAGGGCTTCGCGCCCGAAAAGATGGCCCCGCTCTGCGGCGTCGACGCCGAGACCCTGCGCCAGGTGGCGCGCCTGTTCGCCGGGGCCAAGGCGGCGATGATCTTCTGGGGCATGGGGATTTCCCAGCACATCCACGGCACCGACAATTCGCGCTGCCTGATCTCGCTGGCGCTGATGTGCGGCCAGATCGGGCGCCCCGGCGCCGGGCTGCATCCGCTGCGCGGCCAGAACAACGTGCAGGGCGCCTCGGACGCCGGGCTGATCCCCATGTTCCTGCCCGACTACCAATCCGTCGCCGATGAGGGCGTGCGCTCCGCCTTCGCGGAAATCTGGGGCGGCGATCCGGTCAACCCCGAACAGGGCCTGACCGTGGTGGAGATCATCAACGCCATCCATGCCGAGCGCATCAAGGGCATGTATGTCCTCGGCGAGAACCCGGCCATGTCCGACCCGGACGTGGAACACGCCCGCGACGCGCTGGCCAAGCTCGACCATCTGGTGGTGCAGGACATCTTTCTGACCGAGACCGCCGGTTACGCCGACGTCATCCTCCCCGCCGCCGCCTGGGCGGAAAAGACCGGCACCGTCACCAACACCAACCGCCAGGTGCAGATGGGCCGGCCCGCCACGCCGCCCCCGGGCGCGGCGCGCGCGGATTGGGCGATCACCGCCGACCTCGCCAACCGCCTCGGCCTCGACTGGAACTACAGCCATCCGCGCGAGGTGTTCGCCGAGATGAAACGGGCGATGAAATCGCTCGACAACATCACCTGGGACCGGCTGGAAAGCGAATCCTGCGTCACCTATCCCTCGCTCTCGCCCGAGGATCCCGGCCAGGCCATCGTCTTCGCCGACGGCTTCCCGCGCCCCGAGGGCCGCGCCCGCTTCACCCCGGCGCAGGTCACCCCCCCGGCCGAGACGCCCGATGACGACTATCCGTTCATCCTCAGCACCGGGCGCCAGCTCGAACACTGGCACACCGGGTCGATGACGCGCCGCGCCGCGACGCTGGACGCGCTGGAACCCGAGGCCAACGCCTCGCTGCACCCAAAGACCCTGCGCGCGCTCGGCGTCGAACCGGGCGAGATGCTGCGCATAACAACCCGCCGCGGCGCCATCGAGATCATGGCCCGGGCCGACCGCGCCGTGGCCGAGGACATGGTGTTCGTGCCCTTCGCCTATGTGGAGGCGGCGGCCAACGTGCTCACCAACCCCCAGCTCGACCCCTTCGGAAAGATCCCCGAATTCAAGTTCGCCGCCTGCCGCGTCACCAGGCCCGGGGGACGCGTCGCCGCCGAATGACCTTTCGAACGACTTGTCATGCGCCGCGCCGCGCCGACGTAACGCCGGGGGCGTTCGTCGGCGCCTGCGACGATCATGGCGAAAACCCCGCCGCCGCCCTTGCGCGACGGCGGGGTTTCAACCAAAAATATCCCGGCGGTCGCGACTGACAGGGACTCAGACCGCGCCGGGGGCGACGCGCATGGGTGGCGGCTTTCGACGCGCGCGCCGCGCAGACCCGCAAGGATCGCCCTCATGACCAGACATGGCTCCGACCTCGACCCGATCGCCGAATTGCGCGCCAATGTCGCCGCGCCGTTCGAGCAGGCCCGCGCCATGCCGCGCAGCGTTTACACCTCCGAAAGCTTCGTGGCGGCGGAGCTCGAACACATCTTCCGCAAGGAATGGCTCTGCGCCGGGCGGGCGAGCGCGCTCGCCAATCCCGGCGACTACGCCACCATGGAGATCGCCGGCCAGCCGATCATGGTGATCCGGGACCGCGACGGCGCGCTGCGCGCCCAGTCCAACGTCTGCCGCCACCGCATGTCGACGCTGCTGGAGGGGCGCGGCAACGCGCGCGCCATCGTCTGCCCCTATCACGCCTGGACCTACAGCCTCGACGGCAAGTTGCGCGGCGCCCCGGCCATGACCCGCAACAAGGGGTTCTGCAAGGACGACCACCGGCTGCCGCAGATCCGCTGCCAGGACTGGCAGGGCTGGATCATGGTCAGCCTCAACGCGCACGCCCCCGACCTCGACGAACAACTCGCCGATGTGGACGCGCTGGTGGGCAAATACCGCATGCGGGATTACGTCGAAACCTTCCGCGAGACCCATCGCTGGAACACCAACTGGAAGGTGCTGGCCGAGAATTTCATGGAGAGCTACCACCTGCCGGTCTGCCACGCCGGCACCATCGGCGGCCAGGTGGATCTCGAGAAGATGACCTGCCCCGAGGGCGCCCCCGCCTTCAACCACCACTGGATCCTGAAGAATGACGATCTGGCCCTGACGCTGGCGCATCCCGACAACGCGAGGCTCGAGGGGCAGGAGCGCCGCACGACCTGGCTGCTGTCGATCTACCCGGCGCTGATGATCACCCTGACGCCCGGATATTTCTGGTATCTGTCGCTGCATCCCGACGGCCCGGACCACGTGAACATCATCTATGGCGGCGGGCTGGCCCCCGAATTCGCCGCCGACCCGGATTCGGCGGCGCATTTCGCGCAACTGAAAACCCTGCTTGATCACGTCAACGACGAGGATCGCGGCTGCACCGAAAAGGTCTATCGCGGGTTGCGCTCGGATCTGGCGGAGCCGGGGCCGCTGTCGCATCTGGAGCGCCCGAATTTCGAATTCGCCACCTATCTCGCATCGAAGCTCGGCGGATGACCCTTGCGCCTGAACGCGCCCGCCGCCGTCGATGACCGGCGCCGTGGCCATCATCGGCTGGGGCTCGCTGATCTGGGACCCCGACAACCTCGCGCCGCATCTGCGCGGCGATTGGCGCATGGGCGGCGGGCCGCGCATCCCGCTGGAATTCACCCGCATCTCGCCCAAGCGCAAGATGGGGCTGGCGCTGTGCATCGATCCCGCGCACGGCGCCCCCTGCCCGAGCCACGCCATCGCCTCGCGGCGCGCCGACGCCGTCGAGGCCCGCGCCGACCTCGCTGCGCGCGAACGCGCGCCGCTCGACCTCATCGGCATGGTGTGCCTGCGCACCGGCCGCGCCGAGGGCCGCAACGCCGCTCTGTTCGCCGAGTGGTGCGCCGCGACCGGCTTCGCCGGCGCGGTGTGGACCGACCTGCGCCCGAATTTCGCCGACCATGCCGGCGTCGCCTTCTCGCTGGAGCGCGCCGAAGCCCACTTGCTGTCGCTCACCGGCGCCAGCCGCGACGAGGCCGTGCGCTACATCCACAACGCGCCCCCCGACACCGACACCCCTCTGCGCCGCCGCCTCGCCGCGCGCGACTGGTGGCGCGCCGACCTGACCCGGCTTGAACTGAGACCGCCCGGACCCGATGCGCCGCAGGCGCGAGGGCGCGCCGAATCCTGACAAACCGGCCCCTGCCGCCGCCGGACCCTTGAAAAGCCTGGCGCGACAGCGCCCTCGCGCCTGCGGCGCATCGGGGTCTGGCCTCAGAGGAAAATCAGCGCGGCGGATGCGGCCATCAGCGCGGCCATCACGCTCATGAAAGCGCGGTAGGCGGGATCGGAGGTCAGCAGGCGGCGCAGCAGGCGCCCGGCGGCGGTCCAGAACAGGCAGACGAACAGGTTGAGCCCCGAAAACGCCAGCGCCAGCCGCAGCGCCGCCTCGGCCGCGCCGCCATCGCCGGGAAACCCGGCCGCCGCCGCCAGCGTCACCGCCCACAGCTTGGCGTTGACCGCCTGGAACAGCGCCGCCTCGGTCAGCGTCATGGGGCGGCCGCGATCCTGCGCGCGCGGGCGGCGCGCGGCGCGCGCCAGGCTGAAGGCCAGCCACAGGATCCACGCCGCCGCCAGCGCCCGCAGCGCCAGGGTCAGCGCCGGCGCCGCCAGCAGCAGCGCCCCGAGCCCGAGCCCGGAGACCCCGGCGATCGCCCCGACCCCGAACACCACCCCCAGCAGATGCGGCAGCGTCGCGCGAAAGCCGAATCGCGCGCCCGAGGCGGTCAGCATCACCACATTCGGTCCCGGCGTCGCCAGTCCGGCGAACACGAACAGCAGCAGCCCCGCCAGATCGCCGCCGGTCACGTTGCGCCCGCCTTCTGGCCGCATGCGTTGGCGCGCAGCGCAGCCAGTCTGCCGCCCGCCCGGCGCAGGGTCTCGCGCAGCAGGCGGCTTTCCCGAAACGCCACGCCGAACGCATGGCGCGGCGAGCGACGCAGCCCGAAGCGCGCCCCCGAGGCGGCGAGCGCGGCGTTGTCGGGCCCCGGCGTCCATGCGGCGGCGAAGGCCAGCGCGGTCAGCGCGTCATCGGTCAACTTGGCCCGCCTCCTGACGCGCGGGCCGTCGAGCCCGGGTTTCTGGTCACGTTCGATTATAGGTCATGAATGCTGACTATTAACGGAGACTTCGGCAAAGCCGGCGCCTTGTCAAGCAAATCGCGCGCCCCCGTCGGGCTGGTCGCGCCCGACAGGGCCCCGTTCAGGCCCCCATCGGGTCGGTCGGCTCAGTCATCGGGGGGCTCGGGAAACGCCTCCGCCAGCAACCCGCGCCGGTCCTGCGCGAAGCCCGAGTCGCGCCAGCGCGCCTCCAGGACCTTCAGCAGCCGCCCGAGCCCGGGCCCTGGCGGCACGCCCCGGGCCATGAGATCGGCGGCGGCGAGGGGAAACCGCGCCGCAGCGCCGCGCGCGATCTCGGCTTCGAGTTCCGGCGGCGGCGGCGCGGCGAGCGCCGCGGCGCGGATCAGCGCCGCGTGTCGCGTCGCGTCGGCGCCGTGGCGATGCGCGGCGCGGGCGATCTCGCCCGCCCCGCCGTGGAGATCGGCGAGCGCCCCGGCAATGGCCTCGATGCCGCGCGCCTCGGCGCGGGACAGGCGCAGGCGCTCGGCAAGCGCCGCGACGCCGGATCTGGGCGGCGGGGCGGCCACCTGTCCGACACCGCCGCCGACCCCGGCTTCGGTTTCGGCGTCGGCTTCATCCCCGGCCCCGACGCCAACACCGACGCCAACACCGGCCCCAACCCCAACCCCAAAGCCGAGACCAACGTCAGACCCGCCCCCCGAAACCGGCCCAAGCGCCGCCGCGCACAGCCCCGCCAGCCGGCGCCGCCAGTCCGGGGCGGCGTCGGCCAGGCGCTCGACCTCGACCAGCGGCCCGAGAATCGCCGCCTCGGCCCCCGGCAGCACCCGCGCCAGCGCCCCGCAGGCGGCCATCGCCGCCACGGCGGGGGCCGGATCCGGCGCCGCGAGCAACTTGCGCGTCTCGCTCCCCACCCGTTCACGCGACAGCGTCGCCAGCCCGTCGAGCGTCGCGGCGCAGGCGGCCAGCCCCTCGGCGTCGACGCCGCCGGCGCCGTACCAGGCGTGAAACCGGAAAAACCGCAGGATGCGCAGATAATCCTCGCGAATCCGCGCCGCCGCGTCGCCGATGAAGCGCACCCGCCGCGCTCGCAGATCGCCAAGCCCGCCCAGCGGGTCCAGCACGACCCCGCGCGCATCGGCGTAAAGCGCGTTCATGGTGAAATCCCGGCGCGCGGCGTCCACCGCCGGGTCATCGGCGAACGCCACCGCCGCGCGCCGTCCGTCAGTGGCGATGTCGGCGCGAAAGGTGGTGATCTCCATGGCCCGCCCCAGCGCCACGGCGGTGATGGTGCCATGCGCGATCCCGGTCGGGACGGCGCGCAGGCCGGCGGCCTCCAGCAGCCGCCGGGTCTCGGGCGGGCGGGCGTCGGTGGCGATGTCGAGATCGGCCGCGGGCAGCCCCAGCAGCGCGTTGCGCACGCAGCCGCCGACGAAATACGCCCGCGCGCCGCCCGCGGCCATCGCCGCCATCACCGCCGCGGCGCCCGGATCGCGCAGCCAGTCGGCGTCGATGCGCAGCGGCGCCGCGCCGCCGGACGCGGCGTTCATTCCGCGTCCGGCAGGGCGGCGAGCCGCATGCTCAGACCCACCAGCATCCGCGCCGTGGCCCCCCAGATATGGCGCCCCTGCCAGGGCATCTCGTAGAACCAGCGCTTTCGCCCCTGCCACATGCGAAATCCGCGTCGGTGATTGGCCGGATCCATGAGAAACGCCAGCGGCGTCTCGAACACCTCGGCCACCTCGTCCGGATCCGGGCGCGGAACGAACGTCGCCGCGACCAGTCCGACGAAGGGCGTGACCGCGAAACCGGTGACGGTCTCGTGGCCGTCGATGGCGCCGAGCAATTCCACCTGGCCCGGATCAAGACCGATCTCCTCGCGCGCCTCGCGCAGCGCCGCGGCGGCGAGCGAGGCGTCCCCCGGCTCCTGCTTGCCGCCGGGAAACGCCACCTGCCCGGGATGATGCTTGAGATGGTCGGCGCGGCGGGTGAGGATCACGTGCAGCCCGTCGTCGCGGCGGATCAGCGGGCACAGCACCGCGGCGGCGCGCAGCCGGCGCCCGGCGGGCAGCGCGGCCTGCGCGCCGGGGTTGAGATCGTAGTCCGAACTGGGGATCGACGGCCCGTCGCGCACCGCCCGGCGCAGCCGCGCCTCGGTGGGCGCGCGGCGCGCGGCGGCGGTCGCGATCTCGACCGGCAGCGGCGAGGCCCCGGGGTCGATGGCCGGATCATCGGCCGGGGCGAGGTCGATTCTTCGCGCGGCGCCCTCGGCATCGGGTCGGGTCACGTTCTCGGGCGGATCACTGTCTGGCGGGGCGTTTCGCATGTGAAACATGTGGCGCAACTGCGCAGGCGAGGCAAGCGCCCAAGGTTCTGGGGGCTGGTCGCGGGCGGGCGATCGGGAAGGGGCCTGCGCCCCAGCGCTCGCGGCTGCGCCGCCCCGCGCGGCTCAGATGTCAAGCTCGGCCGAGGGAATGATCGGAAAGAACGCCCCGCCCGACCACAGGCCGAACCAGCTCTCGCCCTCGTGCGGTTCATGGGCGCCGATCTCAACCAGCCGGTAAAAGCTCTTGCGGTCGATCAGGGCTTCGAGATCGGCGCGCACATGGACGTAGGGCGCGGGCTCGCCGGACTCGGGGTCGCGGACGACGCGGATCGGATGGGCGGGGCCGGCCTCGGTCTCGTCGCCCACATTGGTCTCGAAAATCAGCCGCTGGTCGCGCCCCGCGCCGAGCGCGCGGAAATCCACCGCCACGAAGGGCGCGTCATCCACGGTGATGCCGATCTTTTCAACCGGCGTGACCAGGAAATACTTGTCGCCGTCGCGGCGCAGCACCGAGGCGAACAGCTTCACCAGATTGAGCCGCCCGATCGGCGTGCCCAGATACCACCACGTGCCGTCCCGCGCGATGCGCATGTCCAGATCGCCGCAGAATGGCGGGTTCCACAGATGCACCGGCGGCGGCCCCTTCTTCGCCGCCTTGCCGATGGTCCTGGCGAGGCTGTCATAATCGACCCGCGCCGCGCCCCCGTCGCCCCCGTCGCCCCGATCGGCGCCGTCGCCCCGATCGGCGCCGGCGCTCCGCTTCGCTTTCGTCATCGCATGTCCCGCCTCTCTGGCGCCGCTGGCCGCGGACCCTGCCGGGAAGCGGCCATGATTGGCGGGCAAGATCCCGCCCGCGCCGCCGCCCAAGCGCATTTCCGCGCGTTCGGCCATTGGACATGCTATCGCTTCGGCTTACAGTTTCAAGCGCCGCCGCCGCCGGCGGATCCGGCGCGGCGCCGGCGACGCCGACCGCAAGGCCCGCATGACGACTGCATGAATGCCGCGCACGCGGCGCCAGGGAGCGACCAGATGAACAACGCCACCGACAGCCTGCTGACCGACATGGAGGCGCTGGGCGACGCCCTCGAACAGGCCCGCGCGCAAATCGCCCGCCGGGTGATCGGACAGGAACAGGTGGTGGATCTGACCCTCAACGCCCTGCTCTCGGGCGGGCACGGGCTGCTGGTGGGGGTGCCGGGGCTGGCCAAGACCCTGCTGGTGGAAACGTTGGGCGTGGTCATGGGGCTGGCGACCAGCCGCATCCAGTTCACCCCCGACCTGATGCCCGCCGACATTCTCGGGGCCGAGGTGCTGGAGGAGGCCGAGCACGGCGGCGGCCGCGCTTTCCGCTTCATCGAGGGGCCGATCTTCTGCCAATTGCTGATGGCCGACGAAATCAACCGCGCCTCGCCCCGCACCCAGTCGGCGCTGTTGCAGGCGATGCAGGAAAAGCACGTCACCGTGGCCGGCGAACGCCGCGACCTGCCGCCGCCCTTCCACGTGCTCGCCACCCAGAACCCGATCGAGCAGGAAGGCACCTATCCGCTGCCCGAAGCCCAGCTCGACCGTTTCCTGCTGCAGATCGACGTGGATTACCCGACCCTTGACGCCGAACGCGCCATCCTCATGGCCACCACCGGCGCCGAGGACGCCGAGGCCAGGCCGGTGATGACCGGCGCCGACCTGATCCGCGCCCAGCGCCTGGTGCGCCGCATGCCGGTGGGCGACAGCGTCGTCGACGCCATTCTGGCGCTGGTGCGCGCCGCCCGCCCCGGCGAGGCCGAGGCCGGCGCCCAGGTCAACGAAACCGTCAGTTGGGGCCCCGGCCCGCGCGCCGCCCAGGCGCTGATGCTGTGCTCGCGCGCCAAGGCGCTGCTGGAAGGGCGGCTTGCGCCGTCGCTGGCCGACGTGGCGGCGCTGGCCCGCCCGACCCTCAAGCACCGCATGGCGCTGACCTTCGCCGCCAAGGCCGAGGGCGCGACCGTCGAACAGGTGATCGACGCGCTGGTGGCCCAGGTTCTGGACCGGGAGGCCGCGGCTTGAGCCACCCCGCCCCGCAGGCCGGCGCCAAGGTGAACACCCGCTCCGGCGCGGCGTGGCTGCGCCGCGACGCCGAACGCATCTCCGGCGCCCTGCCGCCGCTGATGGCCGAGGCCGAACGCCTCGCCGCCTCGGTGGTCGCCGGGGTGCATGGCCGCCGCCGCGCCGGGCCCGGCGAAACCTTCTGGCAATACCGTCAGGCGATGCCCGGCGACCCGGCCAGCGCCGTGGACTGGCGGCGCTCGGCGCGCTCGGACCACCTCTATATCCGCGAGATGGAATGGGAGGCGGCGCAAACCGTGTCGATCTGGGCCGACGACGCGCAGGCCATGGATTACCGGTCCTCCGACGCGCCGCGCTCCAAGCGCGACCGCGCGGCGCTGCTGGCGCTGGCGCTGGCGGTGCTGCTGATCCGCGGCGGCGAACGGGTCAGCCTGCTGCGCTCGGACGCCGAACGCCCGCTATCGGGCGAAACCCAGCTGCGGCGCATGGGCGCGGCGCTGAGCAAGCCCCCCAAGCCCCGCCCCAAGCCCCCCCCCGAGTCCCGTGCCGAGTCCGACGTCAAGACCGCCGCGAACAACCGCGCCGATTTCGGCGTGCCGCCGCGCCGCGCCTATCTGCGCGGCGGCAAGGCGGTGTTCCTGTCGGATTTCATGGGCGACGGCGACGCGATCTTCCCGGCGCTGGCCCATGCGGCGGAACGCGGCGTCACCGGCTGCACCATCCAGATCGTCGACCCGGCCGAGGAAAGCTTCCCCTTCGATGGGCGGCTGGTGTTCGAATCGCTGGGCGGCGGCGTCGAATTCGAAACCCATCGCGCGCGCGGGCTGAAACAGGCCTATCAGGCGCGGCTCGCCGAACGCCGCGCGGCGCTGCGCGACATGGCGCGGCGCTGCGGCTGGCGCTGCATGATCCACCGCACCTCGGATTCCCCGCGCATTCCGCTGCTGTGGCTCTACGCCGCGATGGCCGGACAATAGGAGACCGCGATGCTCGATCTCGGCGCGCTCGCCTTTCTCAACCCCTGGCTGCTGCTGGCGCTGGCCGCGCTGCCGGTGCTGTGGTGGCTGCTGCGCGCCACCCCGCCCAGCCCGCGCCGGCTGGCGTTTCCCGGGGTGCGGCTGCTGCTGGGGCTGGCGGACAGGGAACGCATGCCCGACCGCACGCCGTGGTGGCTGCTGGCGCTGCGCCTCGCCGCGGTGGCGGCGGCGATCCTCGCCTTCGCCGACCCGGTGATGAACCCCAAGCGCCAACTGACCGGGGCCGGCCCGGTGCTGATCCTGCTGGATGGCGGCTGGGCCTCGGCCCCGGATTGGGAGGACCGCCGCGCAAGGGCGCTGGAACTGCTCGAACAGGCCGACCGCGCCGGGCGCCCGGCGATGGTCGCCTCGCTGGCGGCGCCCCGCGCCAAGGCCTTCGCGCTGGCCCCGCGCCCGGCGGATGACTGGCGCGGGCTGGTCGAGGACCTCGCCCCCCTGCCCTGGGCCCCGGACCGCGCCGGCTTCGCCGCGGCGCTGGAAAAACTGGCGGATGACGGGCTGAAGACCGAAGGCCTGGAAACCATGTGGCTCACCGACGGGCTGGCCCATGCCGACCCGGAAGGGGAGTCGGGCGGGGATTCGGGGGGGGATTCGGGGGGCGACCCGGACGGGCTCGCCGACACGCTGGCGGCGTTCGGGCCGCTCACCGTCATCGGCCCCGAACGCCTGGCGCTGGCCCTGCGCCCGCCGCGGCTGCGCGACGGGGCGCTCATGGTCACCGCCATCCGCGCCGAACCGGGCGACGCGCGTCCGGTCTCCGCCGTCGCCATCGGCCGCGGCCCCGAGGGCGGCGAGCGCCGGCTGGCGATCGCCCGCGCCGATTTCGTCGCAGGCGAGACCGCCGCCGACCTGGCCTTCGACCTGCCGCTGGAACTGCGCAACCAGGTCGAGCGCGTGGCGCTGGTCGCGGGGGGCAGCGCCGGCGGCGCGGCCCTGGCCGACGACGCGGTGCGCCGCAAGCGCGTGGGGCTGCTCTCGGGCGAGGATGACGGCGGCGCCCGCCCCCTCACCTCGCAGCTGCATTACCTGCGCAAGGCGCTGGAACCCACCGCCGAGGTGATCGAGGGCGAATTGACCGCGCTGATCGAGGCCGCCCCCGACGCGCTGGTGCTGGCCGATGTGGGGACCTTCACCGCAGCCCAGCGCGATGCGCTCGCCGCCTGGCTCGACGATGGCGGGCTGCTGATCCGCTTCGCCGGGCCGCGCATGGCCCGCGCCCAGACCGCGCTTGCCGCCGAACGGGCGCGCGGCGGCGCCGGGGCGTTCCCCGCCGCCGATCGCGCCCCCGGCGCCGACGAGGACCCGCTGCTGCCCGTGCGCCTGCGCGCCGGCGGCCGCGCGGTGGGCGGCGCCATGAGCTGGGGCGCCCCGCAATCCATCCGCCCCTTCGCCCCCGGCAGCCCCTTCGCCGGGCTGGTCCCGCCCCAGGAGGTCGAGATCACCCGTCAGGTGATGGCCGAACCCGGCCCCGAACTGTCGCGCCGCACCCTGGCGGCGCTGGCCGACGGCACGCCGCTGGTCACCGCCGCGCAGCGCGGCGCCGGCAGGGTGGTGCTGTTTCACGTGACGGCGAACGCCGAATGGTCATCCTTGCCGCTGTCGGGGCTGTTCGTGCAGATGCTGGACCGCCTGGCGCTGTCGGCCTCGGGCAACGCCCGGGCCGCGCTGACCGCGCTGGAGGGCGCGATCTGGACCCCGACGCTGCTGCTCGACGGCTTCGGGCGCCCGGCGCAAACCGGCGCCATGCGCGGCGTGCCCGGCGAAAGGCTGGTCAGGGGCGTCGGCCCCGACGCGCCGCCGGGGGTCTATCAGGCCGAGGATCAGGCCGTCGCCATCAACGTCATGGGCCCCGAAAGCGCGCTCGCCGCCGCGCCGCCGCCGCCGCTGGGGGCGACGCGGGATTCGCTGGGGCGCATGGTCGAGACCGCCTTCAAGGGCTGGCTGCTGGCGCTGGCCGTGGGGCTGCTGGCGCTGGACGCGGCGGCGACGCTGATCGCCTCGGGCCGACTCGGGCTGCGCGGGATCGCCGGCGGGACCGGCGCGGCGGCGCTGGCTTTCGCCGCGCTGGCCGCACTCGCCCCCGACGCCCAGGCCCAAAGCGCCGGCCAGACCGCCGACCAGTCCGCCCCGCAACCCGCCCGGCAAAGCGCCGACGCCCGGGCGCTGGCGGCGACGCTCGACACCGTGCTCGCCTATGTGATCACCGGCGATCCGCAGGTGGATCGGGTCAGCCGCGCCGGGCTGCTGGGCCTGTCCCGGGTGCTCGCCGCGCGCACCGCCATCGAACCCGCCGCGCCCATCGGCGTCGATCTGGAAACCGACGAACTGGCCTTCTACCCGTTGATCTACTGGCCGGTGACGCCCAGGCAGAAAACCCCCTCTGACGCCGCCTATGAAAAGCTCAACGCCTTCACCCGCACCGGCGGCATGATCGTGTTCGACACCCGCGACGCGCAATTCGCCAGCGGCCTGGGCGCCGGCACCGAGGAAGGCCGCGCCCTGCGCCGACTCGCCGCCTCGCTGGACCTGCCGCCCATCGAACCGGCGCCCCGGGACCACGTGCTGACCCGCGCGTTCTACCTGCTCACCGATTTCCCCGGGCGCTGGCGCGGCGGCGCGTTGTGGCTGGAGGCCTCGCCCCAGAGCGAGGCGCAGGCCGACCCCGCCGACGGCGCCCCCTTCCGCAACCTCAATGACGGGGTGTCCCCGGTGATCATCGGCGCCAATGACTGGGCCGCGGCCTGGGCGGTCACCGACAGCGGCGATTTCATGTTCCCCGTGGGGCGCACCGGGGCGCGCCAGCGGGAAATGGCGTTCCGTTTCGGGGTCAATCTGGTGATGTATGTGATGACCGGCAGCTACAAGTCCGATCAGGTGCACATCCCGGCGTTGCTGGAAAGGCTGGGCAATTGAAAATCGGGCATTCGACATGAGCGCCGCGCTCGACTTCTCGCCGCTGCTGCCCTGGTCGGCGATCGCCGCGCTCGCCGCCCTGTCGCTGGCGGCGGCGCTGCTGGCGCTGTGGAAGGGCGCGCGCGGCTGGCCGCTGCGCGGGCTGGCGGCGGCGGCGCTGCTGGCGGCGCTGGCCAATCCATCGCTGAAGCGGGAATTGCGCGACCCCCTGCCCGACATCGCGCTGGTGGTGGTGGACGAAAGCGCCTCCAACCGCATCGGCGCGCGCCCCGGCCAGACCGCGGCAGCTGAAGCCGGCCTGCTCGCTCGGCTCGAGGCGCTGGCCAGGGGCGGGGCCGCGGGCCGCGCGCCGCTGGAATACCGGGTCTCGCGCCTGTCGCCCGGCAATGACGGGAATGGCGATCAGGGCACCCGCCTGCTCAACGCGCTGGAAACCGCCGCCGCCGAAGTCGCGCCCGACCGCATCGCCGGGGCGATCCTGATCACCGACGGTCAGGCCCATGACGCCGACGCGCTGACCGCCTTCCCGGCGCCGGTGCATGTGCTGCTCTCCGGCGAAGCGGGCGAATGGGACCGGCGGCTGGTGCTGGAAACCGCCCCCGCCTTCGGCATCGTCGGCGAAACCGCGACCATGGAATTCCGCATCGAGACCCTCGGCCCGGCCCCCGAAAGCGCGCGCGGCGCCGCCGAGATCCTGGTCTCGGTCGACGGCGCGCTGGTGGCGCGCCGCGCCATGCCCATCGGGCGCACCCTGCGCCTCGACCTGCCCATCGAACATGGCGGCCAGAACGTGATCTCGCTGGAGCTTCCGGCGCTCGACGGCGAACTCACCGACCGCAACAACGCCGCGGTCTTCGCGGTCAACGGCGTGCGCGACCGGCTGCGGGTGCTGCTGGTGTCCGGCGAACCCCATCCCGGGGAACGCACCTGGCGCAACCTGCTGAAGGCCGATCCCTCGGTCGATCTGGTGCATTTCACCATCCTGCGCCCGCCCAACAAGCAGGACGGCGTGCCGGTGTTCGAACTGTCGCTGATCTCGTTCCCGACGCGTGAATTGTTCATGCAGAAGATCGACGAATTCGACCTGATCATCTTCGACCGCTACCGGCGCCGCGGGGTGCTGCCCAACGCCTATATCGAAAACGTCGCCCGCTATGTGCGCGACGGCGGCGCGGTGCTGATCGCCTCGGGCCCGGCCTTCGCCGGGGTGGAAAGCCTGTATCGCACGCCGCTGCGCCAGGTGCTGCCGGGCAAGCCCACCTCGCGGGTGTTCGAACAGGGGTTCTGGCCCGGGGTCACCAAGCTTGGCGAACGCCACCCGGTCACCGCCGGGCTGCGCCCCGACGCCCCCGAGGGCGCCCCCCCCTGGGGGCGCTGGTTCCGCCAGATCGAACTGGAGCCCACCTCCGGCCAGATCGTGATGCAGGGCGCCGAGGACGCGCCGCTGCTGATCCTCGATCGGGTCGGCGAGGGCCGGGTGGCGGCGCTGGCCTCGGACCACGCCTGGCTGTGGTCGCGCGGCTTCGAGGGCGGCGGCCCGCAGGCGGAACTGCTGCGCCGCCTCGCCCATTGGCTGATGAAGGAGCCGGAGCTGGAGGAAGAGGCCCTCACCGCATCGGTCAGCGGCGCCGTGGTCGACGTGTCCCGCCGCTCGGTGACCGCGACGCCCGAGCGCATCACCGTGATCGCGCCCTCGGGGGCCATGCGCGAACTGGCGCTGGTCGAGGACGGCCCGGGGCGCTGGTCGGCCAGATTCGAGGCCGAGGAACAGGGGCTCTACACCCTCAGCGACGGGCTGCTGGAGGGCGTGGCCGCGGTGGGCCCTCCGGCGCCGAAGGAATTCGAGAACCCGATCTCCTCGCCCGAGCCGCTGGCGGCGCTGGTGGCGGTGACCCGCGGCGGCGCGCCGCGTCTGGCGGCGGATGGCGGCGGCGTCGATATCCCCGATATCCGCCGGGTGCGCGAGGGCCGCAGCGCCGCCGGTCGCGGCTGGATCGGCCTGGCGCGCCGCGACGCCTACACCCTGCGCGACATCACGCTGACCCCGCTGGCCCCGGGCTGGCTGATGCTGCTGCTGAGCGCCGGTCTGATCCTCGCCGCCTGGCGGGTCGAGGGCCGCTGATCCGTCACGCCCGGCCCCGGCGCAAGCCTGACCCGGGGGCGGCGCGGGGCGGGCGACGCGGGGCGGGCGACGCGAAGGACGCGACCGCGGGCGATCGCCGCGCAAGCCGACGCCCCCGGCGCGCCCGGCGCCCGGAGGCCAACCCTCCCGCCCGTCGTTCCCCCCCTGAAGGGGGGTCCTCCCGTTGGGCCCGGCCGCGACGGCTGAACGCCGCGCGGCCCGCCTGGCGCTGCGCGCCGGCGGGAAGAAGGGCGACGGGGGCGGAGACGGGGGCGGGGGCGGGTGCGGGTCAGGAAAAGACTACTCCGACGCAGCCTGATGCGGGCTCGTCACCATCCCGCTCACGCCCTTCATGGCGCCGGGGATCAGTTCCCGGGCCAGGATGCGGTCCGGATTGGTGGGCGGCGGGAACGCCAGCCCCCGCGCCAGCGCGCGGCGAAACCCGAAGCGGCGGTAATAGGGCTCGTCGCCCACCAGGATCACCCGCGCCCAGCCCAGCGCCCCGGCGCGCGCCAGGCTGTCGCGCATCAGCAGCGCCCCCAGCCCCTCGCCCTGCCGCGTCGGATGCACCGCCACCGGGCCCAGCAGCAGCGCCGCCGCCGCGTCGATCATCACCGGCCAGTAGCGGATCGCGCCCACCACCGCATCGAATTCGTCGCGCGCCACCATGGACAGCTCCGCCACCGGCCCCCCGGCCCGCAGCCGGTAGCTGCTCAGCGCCGTGCGCCCCGGCCCGAAGGCCAGGTCGTAGAGCCATTCGACCTCCTGCCGGTCGGCCTCGGTTTCAATGGTCAGGCGGAACATCGGCGGGATCCGGGATTTTCACGATGCGGGACCGGCGATAGGGTCGCAGCGGGATCAAGCCCGTAGCACGGGCGCGCGACCTTCGTCTAGGATCGCCGCCCGTCACCCCATGCGGCTCGCCAGAAGGAACCCGCCGATGCATTACCGCCCCTCCGAAGGCCACGGCCTGCCCCATGACCCGTTCAAGGCCATCGTCGCGCCGCGCCCCATCGGCTGGATATCGACGCTGGACGCGCAGGGCCGCGCCAATCTCGCGCCCTACAGTTTTTTCAACGCCGTCGCCGACCGCCCGCCGGTGGTGATGTTTTCGACCACCGGGCGCAAGCTGGGCCGGGACGAGCCCAAGGACAGCCTGTCCAACATCCGCGCCACCGGCGAATTCGTCGTCAACATCGTCAGCTGGGACCTGCGCGAGGCGATGAACGCGTCGGCCGCGCATTATCCGCCCGAAACCGATGAATTCGACATCGCCGGGCTTGAAAAGGCCCCCTGCGTCGAAATCGCCCCGCCCCGCGTCGCCGCCGCCCCGGCCGCGCTGGAATGCCGCCTGATCCGCGAGGTGATCCTGCCCTGCGACGACCCCGAGGGCATGAATGTCATGGTGCTGGGCGCGGTCGCGGCGGTGCACATCGCCGACGATCTGCTGGTGGACGGGCGTTTCGACCTCACCCGCCACCGCCCGGTGGCGCGCTGCGGCTACATGGATTTCGCGGTGGTGAGCGAGCTTTTCACGATGAAGCGCCCCGATGCGTGACGCAGGGGCCCGACGACTGACGCCCGATACCCTGCCCGGGCGACCGGCGCGGCGCCCGCCGCAATGCAGCCGATTTCGTTAAAATCCGGGCAATTCTCCGGCGCGCGTTAAGTTTTTGAAAACCCCGACAGGGCTAAATTATCTGCGTGAGGTCGAAGTCGAGTGGCGCTTGACCAAGACCAGTTGGCGTAGGGGCTCAGGCGCCGTGTTCGGCGCGATGCGTAAATGGTTCGGTGTAAGCTTGTGTCAGCCCCAGGAGTAACGATCGGCGCGGTATGCGCGGTCGCAGATGTTGTAAGCGTAGCAGATCCGCCTAGGGAGTTTTTGCGTGCGAGGCGACTGTTGCGCCGTTGACCAGGAGTTCGGGTGCTCCAACGGCGCGACATGTATCAGATGTGACAGACGCGTTGCGAGGCGCCCCCCGGCGCTACCGGGGGGCGGTCCTCGTATTTGGGGTCTTTCGGGCGGCGGCGCGTGCGGCCCGGCCCGGAAAGCGCCCGGCGCGCGATGGCGACCCGGCGCCAGAGGCCGGCAGGCGCCCGCCGAATCGGCTCCCCGGTTGCTTGCGCGCTGACGGCGGCGCGTCGCGATGCCGCCGGCCCGGCGCGATTCGCCGCACATGGCGCGATTCGGCCCGCCACGCCCGTCCTCCGCTTCCAGCGCCCAGAATCTTCGCGCGCAATGCGCCATGCCCCCGGCGAATCGCTCGCGCCTCACGCGCCCAGCCGCACCCGTGACAATCCGGCCTCGGCCCGCGGCCTTTGGCCGAATGAGAAGCAATCACCCCCCACATCCCCCATCCCACCCCGGGGCCGCCGGCGCAGGTCATCCGCGCGCCACCCGCCGCGCCCCCGAAACCATCCGCGAGAAAACCCCCGCAGCGCGCCCCTCACCCCCTTAGCAAAATGGAATCAGCCGCCCGCCGCCAGAACCGCGCCCGGATTCATGATCCCCGCCGGGTCCAGCGCCGCCTTGATCGCGGCCATGGCCGCGAGCTTCGCCGGGTCGCCATAGCGCGCAAGCTCCCCGCGTTTGAGCCGCCCGACCCCGTGCTCGGCGCTGAACGAGCCGCCCATCTCCACCGCCAGATCATGCAGGATCCGCGTCGCCTCGGCCTTCAGCCCGGCGTAATCCTCGCGCCGGCGCCCCTCCGGCGGGAACAGGTTGTAATGCAGGTTGCCGTCGCCCAGATGGCCAAAGCAGTTGATCCGCAGCGCCGGGTCGAGCCGCGCCACCGCCGCGTCGCCCGCGGCGATGAACCCGGCGATTCGCGACAGCGGCAGCGACACGTCATGCGAGGCCACGGCCCCGACCTTGCGGTTGCCCTCGGGCATGGCCTCGCGCAGCGCCCACATCGCGGCCCGCTGCGCGCCGGACGCGGCCAGCGCCGCGTCGCTGATCAGCCCGGCCCCGAACGCCGCCTCCAGCGCCGCCGACATCCGATCCGCCTGCGCCGAGCCCGCCGGGCCGCCGGTCTCCACCAGCGCCGCCCAGCGCGGCGCCGGGCTGATCGGGCAGCGCAGCCCCGGCATGTGCGCGGCGAGGAAATCGAACCCGACCCCGCTCATCAGTTCGAACGCCGAGACCGTCTCGCCGAACCGCCCGCGCATCAGATGCAGGAAGTCCAGCGCCGCCGCGGGCGAGGGCACGGCGCAGAACGCGGTTCCCACATCCGCCGGACGCGCAAACAGCTTCAGCGACGCGGCGGTGATCACCCCGAGCGTCCCCTCGGCGCCGATCAGCAGATGCCGCAGGTCATAGCCGGCATTGTCCTTGCGCAGCACGCTCAGCCCGTTGAACACCGCGCCGTCGGGCAGCACCGCCTCGATGCCCAGCGTCAGATCCCGGGCGTTGCCGTAGCGCAGCACCTGCACGCCCCCGGCATTGGTCGCCAGATTGCCGCCAATGCGCGCCGAGCCCTCTGCCGCCAGCGACAGCGGAAACAGCCGCCCGGCGCGCGCCGCCGCCGCCTGCGCGTCGGCCAGGATCACCCCCGCCTCGACGATCATCGCGTCGTCGTCGGGCAGCACCGCGCGGATGCGATTCAGGCGTTCGACCGACAACGTCACCGCATCCGCGCCGTCGGCGGCCACCTGCCCGCCCACCAGCCCGGTGCCCCCGGCATATGGGATCACCGCGACCCGCGCGGCGGTGCAGCGGCGCAGGATCTCGGCCACCTGCGCCACCGAATCGGGGCGCAGGACCAGGGCCGCGCGCCCCCGGATCAGATCGCGCGGTTCGGCCAGATACGGCGCCGCGTCGGGCCCCTCGCGCAGCCCGGCGGGGCCGAGCAGGTCGCGCAGCCCGTCCAGGAACGCCGCGCTCGGGCGGGCCAGTTCAGGAGGTGACATCAAAATTCCCTTCCGGGTCGGGTCTTGGCGCCGCCGCGCGGCGCAGTCGGTCGTTGATGGCGCGCCCCAATCCGCGCTCGGGGATCGGGGCCACGGCGATCACCCCGCGCCCGCCCATCTCTGCGTCAAGCGCGCGCAGATCCGCAAACAGCGCCGCCGCCGCCTCCGCCAGATCCCCCGCGCGCGACAGTGACCGCGCCGGCCCGTCGCCGGGCGCCGCATCGGGCCCGAACCCCAGCCAGCCCTCGCCCGGCCCCGGCGCGCCGGCGTTCAGCCGCAGCCGCGCGCCCGGCGCGTAATGCGAACTCAGCTGCCCCGGCGCGTTCGGCCGCGCCCCGGTTGGCGAATTCGCCGCCGGCCGCACCGCCGCGCCGACCCCGCCCAGCCTTTCGCCAAGCGCCGCCTCGATCGCCTCCGCCGGCAGCCCGCCGGGGCGCAGCAGCACCGGCGCGTCGCCCTCGAACCCGACGATGGCGCTTTCCAGCCCCACCGCGCAGGGCCCGTCGTCGAGAATCGCGGCGATGCGCCCCGCCAGCCCCTCGGCCACGTGGTCCGCCGTGGTCGGGCTGACCGCGCCCGAAACATTGGCCGAGGGCGCCGCCACCGGCCCCCCCGCCGCGCGCAGCAGGGCGCGCGCGGTCTCATGCGCGGGGCAGCGCAGCGCCACGGTGGAGAGCCCGGCGCTGACCAGATCCGACAGCCCCGCGCCCGCCCGCCGCTTCAGCGCCAGGGTCAGCGGCCCGGGCCAGAACGCGGCGGCCAGCGCGCGCGCCGCCGGCGGCATCTCGGCCAGCGCCTCGGCGGCCGCCGCGTCGGGCAGATGCACGATCAGCGGGTTGAAGCGCGGCCGCCCCTTGGCCGCGAAAATCGCCGCCACCGCCGCGTCGCTGCGCGCATCGGCGCCCAGCCCGTAGACGGTCTCCGTCGGGAACGCCACCAGCGCCCCGCCCGCCAGCAGCGCGCCGGCGCGCGCGATCCCCGCCGCATCCGCCCTCAGCCGCTCCGCGGCCCTGCCCTCGCCATCATCGCCCCGCACGCGCCGACCTCTCTGTTGCACCGCCCCCTGTTTCTCTTGTATCGCTCGCCACGGCAACTTAACGTTTACGTCAATCCTAAGCGAAGGGGGAGAACACGCCATGAGCTACGCCGCACCGCTCCGGGATATTGCATACTGCCTTGAAAACGTGGTCGGCGCCGACCGGCTGGCGAAGACCGCGCTGTTCGCCGAGGCCAGCGCCGACACGCGCGACGCCATCCTGACCGAGGCCGGCAAGCTCTGCGAAGACATCCTCGCCCCGCTCAACCGCGCCTCAGATCTTCAGGGCGCGACCATGGAAAACGGCGTGGTCCGCGTCACCCCCGGCTTCAAGCCCGCCTTTGACGCCATCGCAGAGGGCGGCTGGATCGGCATCAGCGCCGCCGAAAGCTCCGGCGGCATGGGCCTGCCGCTGACGCTGGCCACCTGCGTCAACGAAATGATGGCCTCCGCCTGCCTGTCGCTCAGCCTCAATCCGCTGATGAGCCAGGGCCAGGTCGAGGCGCTGGAACACCACGCCTCCGACGAGATCAAGGCGCTGTATCTGGCGAAGATCACCTCCGGCGCGTGGTGCGGCACCATGAACCTCACCGAACCTCAGGCCGGGTCGGACGTGGGCGCGCTGCGTTCGAAAGCCGTGCCCAACGGCGACGGCAGCTACGCGGTCAGCGGCCAGAAGATCTTCATTTCCTGGGGCGATCACGATCTGGCGGAAAACATCTGCCACCTGGTGCTGGCCCGCCTGCCCGACGGCAAGCCCGGCACCAAGGGCATCAGCCTGTTCATCGTGCCCAAATACATCCCCGACGAAACCGGCGCCCCGGGCAAGGCCAATGCGCTGCGCCCCATCAGCCTCGAACACAAGCTCGGCCTGCACGGCTCCCCCACCGCGGTGATGGAATTCGACGGCGCCGCGGGCTGGCTGGTCGGCGCGCCCCATGCCGGCATGGCGGCCATGTTCACCATGATGAACAACGCCCGCCTCGGGGTCGGGGTGCAGGGGCTCGGCATCGCCGAGGCCGCCTATCAGCAGGCGCTGGCCTATGCGCGCGACCGCAGGCAGGGCCGCAGCCCGATCGCCGACGGGACCGGAACCATCCTCGACCACGCCGATGTGCGCCGCATGCTGATGCGCATGAAAACCCTCACCGGCGCGGTGCGGGCGATCTGCCTTGACACCGCCGTCAGCCTCGACATGGCCCGCGCGGCCGATGAGGACGAGCGCCCCGCCTGGGCGGCGCGCGCCGCCTTTCTCACCCCCATCGCCAAGGCCTTCGGCACCGATATCGGCAACGAGGTCGCCTATCTCGGCGTGCAGGTGCATGGCGGCATGGGCTTCATCGAGGAAACCGGCGCCGCGCAGTATTCGCGCGACGTGCGCGTCACCTCGATCTACGAGGGCACCAACGGCATCCAGGCCATGGACCTCGCGGCGCGCAAGCTCGGCCATGACGGCGCCGCCGCCCGCGCCCTGCTGGCCGAGATCAACGAAACCGCGGCCGCGGCCGGCGATCTCGCCGAGCTGGGCCAGAAGCTCGCCGCCGCCGCCGCGACGCTGGAAGCCGCCACAGACTGGATGCTGGCCGCCGAAATCAACGACCGCTTCGCCGGCGCCGCGCCCTATCTGCGCATGTGGGGGCTGGTGCTGGGGGGCGCCTATCTGCTGAAAGGCGCCGCCGCCGCGACCGGGGTCGAGGCCCCGCGCCGCCGGGCGCTGGCCGACTACTTCATCCGCGCCGAACTCGCCGGGGTCGCGGCGCTGGCCGAGGCGGCGACGCTGGGCGCCGCGCCGCTCTACGCGCTCGACGCCGATCAGCTCGCCTCATGAGCCTCGACGCCGACGACCAGACCGCCCGGCGCGGCGTGCGCCATCCCTTTGACGCCCCGCCCGCCCCGGGCGAGGTCATCGAGGTCGCCCCGGGGGTGCTCTGGGCCCGCATGGCCCTGCCCATGCGGCTCGACCACGTCAATGTCTACGCCATGGACGACGGCGACGGCTGGACCGTCATCGACACCGGGTTTCGCGGCGAACACGCCCGCGACGCCTGGACCGCGCTGCTTGCCGGGCCGCTGTCGGGCAAGCCGCTGAACCGGGTCATCGCCACCCATCACCACCCCGACCATATCGGCATGGCCGGCTGGCTGATGGCGCGCACCGGGGCGGAATTGTGGACCACCCGCACCGCCTGGCTGTTCTCGCGCATGCTGCAGCTGGACCACCACGACCTGCCCCCCGACGAAAGCGTCGCGCATTACATCCGCTGCGGCGCGCCCGCCGCGCTGGTGGAAAAATACCGCTCAACCCGGCCCTTCAACTTCTCGCGCTCCGTCGAACCCATGCCGCTGGGTTTCCGGCGCATCAAGGAAGGCGACCGCCTGACCATGGCCGGGCGGCGCTGGACCACCCGCATGGGCGACGGCCACGCGCCCGAACACGCCACCTTCTGGTCCGAGGACGACAACCTGGTGATCACCGGCGATCAGGTGATCCCCGGCATCTCCTCCAATCTCGGGGTCTACGCGACGGAACCCGAAGCCGACCCGGTGGCCGACTGGCTCGCCAGCTGCGACAAGCTGCTGCGCTACGCGCGCGAGGACCATTTCGCCCTGCCCGGCCACAAGCTGCCCTTCACCGGGCTGCCGGTGCGCCTCGTGCAGCTGATCGAAAACCACCACGGCGCGCTCGACCGCCTGCGCCTGCATCTGAAAACGCCGAAATCCGCCGCCGAATGCTTCATGCCGATCTTCAAGCGGGAACTGGAGGAAAGCGCCTTCGGCCTCGGCCTGATCGAATCGCTGGCGCATCTCAACCACCTGCACCAATTGGGCGAGGCCGAACGCAGCCTCGACCCCGACGGCGCCTACCGCTTCCGCATGACAACCTGAGGAGACCCGCCATGGGCGCGCTTGAGGGAACCACCGTCTTCATGTCCGGCGGCAGCCGGGGCATCGGGCTGGCCATCGCCACCGCCTGCGCCGCGCAGGGCGCCAATGTCGCCATCGCCGCCAAGACCGCCGAACCCAACCCCAAGCTGCCCGGCACGGTGTTCACCGCGGCCCGGGACATCGAGGCGGCGGGCGCGGCCCATGGCGCCGGGGCGCTGCCGCTGGTCTGCGACATTCGCGACGAAGACCAGCTGCGCGCCGCCGTCGACGAAACCGCAAGAACCTTCGGCGGCGTCGATATCGTGGTCAACAACGCCTCGGCGATCCAGCTCACCCCGACCGCGATGACCGAAATGAAGCGCTACGACCTGATGACCGGCATCAACAGCCGCGGCACGTTCCTGGTCACCCGCACCTGCCTGCCGCATCTGCAGAAATCGACGCATGCGCGCATCCTCACCCTGTCGCCGCCGCTCGACTTCAACCCGATCTGGTTTCGCAACCACGCCGCCTATTCGCTGGCCAAATACGGCATGAGCATCCTGACCCTCGCCTGGGCCGCCGAATTCGCCGGCAAGATCGCCGCCAACTGCCTGTGGCCGCGCACCACCATCGACACCGCCGCGGTGCGCAACCTGCTGGGCGGCGCCAAGATGGCCAGCGAATCCCGCACCCCGGCGATCATGGGCGACGCGGCGGCGGCGCTGCTGGCCCGCCCGGTGGATTTTTCCGGCTGGTGCTGTCTCGACGACCTGCTGCTGGCCGCCGAGGGCGTCACCGATTTCGACCGCTACGCGGTGACCCCGGGCGCCGTCCTGCAAAAGGATTTCTTCTTTCCCCAGGACGCGCCTGAACCGGGCGACGCCAACGGCATGGTCGGCTGGCGCCAGCCAAGGCTGTAGTCCCGCGCGCAGCCGACAAAAAACCTTGCCAAACCGGGGCCGCCAAGGCTACGGAATTTCAACGACAGTGACAGCGGGCGCAACGCGCCGCCAGACGGGAGCGACGCGATGAGCGACTACAAGCACGGCCAGATGGATGTGAGCGAGCACGAAAAGACCTTCGAGGGCTTCATCAGGGTCGGCACCATCCTCGCCACCATCGTCATCGCGGTGCTGGTGTTCCTGGCGCTGGTCAACAGCTGACGCCCCCCCCCCGACCAGTCAGAACGCCGACCAGTCAGAACGCCGGCCAGTCAGAACGCCGGCCAGCCAAGGTCGCGACCAGCCCGGGTCGCGGCCAAGCCGAGCCGCGGCCAGCCAGATCCCCCCAAAAAACCGCTCAGCGCAGCGCCTGCATGTTGCGCCTCAGCTGGCTGGCCTCGCGCGCCCGCCCGGTGGCTTCGTAGTAGCGCAGCACGTCGCGGCGCAGCTTGCTCGTGCGTCGCAGATATTCCTGCGCCGCCACCCGGCCCCGATCGGCGCCCTGCGCGCGGGCCATGCGGGTCAGCAGCGCCTCGCGCTCGGATGATTGCGGGTGCGAGGACAGGAAGAAACTGGTCGCCGCATTGCCGTTGCCGAACAGCCGCCGCAGCACCCGGAACGACTGCGCCCCCTCCGCCGCGTTGTAGCCGGCGCGGGTCAGATACCGGAACCCCGTCACGTCGGCCGCGCTTTCCTGGCCGCGGGTGTAGTAGTTGATGCCGGTGGTCTGGGCCAGCCCGACCCCGAGGCTGGTCAACTCGCTCGGCACCCCCAGCACCCCCAGCCCGATGGCCCCCAGGGCCCCGGCGATGCCGATCGCCGCGCCGGTCTGCTTGCCCGCCTGCACATGGCCCTCGTCGATATGGGCGATTTCATGGGCGATGACCATGGCCAGCTGCGCCTCGTTCTCCATCGCCGCGATCAGCCCGGCGTTGACGAACACATAGCCGCCGCCGGTGGTGTAGGCGTTCACGTCCGCGTCGCGCACGATGAAGCTCTGCAACGCCAGCGCGCCGGGCGGGCGGGCGGCGTCGATGCGGGCGACGATCTCGTCCACATAGGCCTTCAGCGCCCGGTCGGTGACCAGCTTCTCGTTCTTGCGCAGGTCGTTGGCGTGGATCTGCGAGGCGCGCGCCTCCTGCGCCACGACGCCCCGGCTCGACGGCCCGGACCCGGCGCAGGCCGACAGCAGCGCCGCCGCGACAAGGGCGAGGATGGCGAATCCGGGTCGACGCATGGCAAGACTCCCTCAACAGACCGCCCCCAAGCAAGCGCGCGGCCCGGGTTTCGTCAAGTCGGGCGCAGGATCCGGGCGCGGGCGAATCAGCGCGCCGCAAACAAGAAACCCCCGGCGGCGCTGGGCCCCCGGGGGATCTGACAAGTCATCCAGTCACGGTCACCACAACGAGGACCGACGCCGGGTCGGGATCAGAGAAGACCCTCGCGCTGCGCTTTCTTGCGCGCGAGCTTGCGGGCGCGCCGCACCGCCTCGGCCTTTTCACGGGCGCGCTTGACGGACGGTTTTTCGTAATGCTGCCGGAGTTTCATTTCCCGGAACACGCCTTCACGCTGCAACTTCTTCTTCAAGGCCCGAAGCGCCTGATCGACATTGTTGTCGCGAACCATTACCTGCACTGACTTCACCACCTTTCAAAAATATGCGGAATCGCAGGAGCGCGCTATATATCAACCTGACCGGGGCGTGTCCACACGCGCCCGGCCGCGGCGGATCACGCGCAGGCACGGAGGACGCGATGCCCGAAACCGGCTCGACAGACCACGAAACCAACGCCCCGAACGCCGCCGACGCCCCGCCGCGCGGCGAATCCGACCACATCGCCGCGGCGCGCGACGCGCTGCTCGACGCCATGTTGCCGCATGTCGCCTTCGACGGCTGGTCGCGCGCCGCGCTGAACGCCGCGATCGCCGAATCGGGGGTCGATCCGGGGCTGGCGCGACAGGCGTTCCCGCGCGGCGGCATCGACGCGGCGCTGGCCTTCCACCGCCGCGGCGACCGCGAGATGCGCGAAAAGCTTGCCGCCGCGCCGCTCGAGTCCATGCGCATCCGCGACAGGATCGCCTTCGCGCTGCGCACACGGCTGGACATCGCCGAACCCCATCGCGAGGCGGTGCGCCGCGGCGCCGCCCTCACCGCCCTGCCGCTTTACGCCGCCGAGGGCGCGCGCGCGATCTGGGACACCGCCGACGCGATCTGGACCGCCATCGGCGACGACAGCCGCGACGTGAACTGGTACACCAAGCGGGCCACGCTCTCCGGGGTGTATTCGGCGGTGCTGCTGTATTGGCTCGGCGACGATTCGCCCGGCGCGCAGGCCAGCTGGGAATTTCTCGACCGGCGCATCGACGACGTGATGCGGTTCGAAAAATTCAAGGCGCGGCTGCGCGACAACCCGCTGGGAAAGGCTTTCGCATCGGGGCCGGGGCGGTTTCTGGACCTGATCAAGGCGCCGGGCGCGCGTGACGCCCCCGGCCCGCGCGATTCCACGCAGCCCCCGCGCCCGCCCTTCGGCATGCCCGGCCCGCGCCGCGACGCCTGACGCGCCCGCCCCCGCCTCGAACGCCCGCCGGGCGAGGCCCGGGGGCGAGGGCGAGGGCGGGCCTCCTCACCGGCGCGGCGAAATCCGGGTGACGTGGCCCATCTTGCGCCCCGGCCGGGGCTCGGCCTTGCCGTAAAGATGCAGCCCGGCCCCCGGCTCGGCGGCCAGCGCCGCCCAGTCGGCCGCCTCTGCGCCGATCAGGTTGGTCATCGTCGCGTCCGAATGGCGCGCCCCGTCGCCCAGCGGCCAGCCGCAGACCGCGCGCACATGCTGGGCGAACTGGTCGATCACGCAGGCCTCGATGGTCCAGTGGCCGGTGTTGTGGACCCGCGGCGCGAACTCGTTCACCACCAGCCCCCGCCCGGTCTGAAAAAACTCGACCCCGATCACCCCGACGTAATCCAGCGCATTGAGAATCCGCCCCGCCGCCAGCGCCGCCTCGGCCCGCAGCCCCGGCGTCACCCCGCCGGGCACGGTGGCGACGCGCAGGATGCCGCCCTCGTGAACGTTTTCGCCGGCGTCAAAGCAGGCCACCGCGCCGTCGAGCCCCCGCGCCCCGATGACGCTGATCTCGCGGACGAAATCCACGAACCCCTCGACGATCGCCGGCGCGCCGTTCAGCGCCGCCAGCGCCGCCGCCGCGTCTTCCGCCCGCGCGATCCGCGCCTGCCCCTTGCCGTCATATCCCAGACGCCGGGTCTTCAGGATCGCCGGCGCGCCGATGCGCCCCAGCGCCGCCTCGAGATCCGTCAGCGCATCGACCTGCGCGAAGGGCGCGACCGTCAGCCCGATCGAGTCCAGAAAGACCTTCTCCGCCAGCCGGTCCTGCGCCGTGGCCAGCGCCCGCGCGCCGGGGCGCACCGGGACCAGCGGCGCCAGAATCTCCACCGTGCGCGCCGGCACGTTCTCGAATTCATAGGTCACCGCGTCGACCCGCGCGGCGAACCCGGCCAGCGCCGCCGCGTCCTCGTAATCCCCACGCGTGAAGGCCGCCACATCGGCGGCGGGCGGGGCCGCGTCCGGCGCGTAGACATGGGCTTTCAGCCCCAGCCGCGCGGCGGCGATCGCCAGCATCCGCGCCAATTGCCCGCCGCCGAGGATGCCGAGAACGCCCCCCGGGGCCACGATCCCCTCAGTCATCGCGCGGCGCCTCGGCCACCGCCGCCGTTTGCGCCGCCCGCCAGGCGTCGAGCCTTTCGGCCAGCGCCGCATCCGTCGTGGCGATGATCGCCGCGGCCAGCAGCGCCGCGTTCGCCGCCCCCGCCTCGCCGATGGCCAGCGTGCCCACCGGCACGCCCTTCGGCATCTGCACGATCGACAGCAGCGAATCGCGCCCCGACAGCGCCCGGCTCTGGATCGGCACGCCCAGCACCGGCACCCGCGTCTTGGCGGCGAGCATCCCCGGCAGATGCGCCGCGCCCCCGGCCCCGGCGATGATCGCGCGCAGACCCCGCCCGGCGGCGGCCTCGGCATAGGCGAACATCCGGTCGGGGGTGCGGTGGGCGGACAGGATCCGCGACTCGTGGGGCACGCCGAGCCGCTCCAGCAGCTCTGTCGCGCAGCGCATGGTCGCCCAGTCGCTCTGGCTGCCCATGACCACGCCCACCTGAACTTCGCTCATCGCCCGCTCCTCACGCCCGACCTCACGCCCGATCCCGCGCCCTAGCATCCGCCGCCAGCTCGGGCAAGCGCCCCGCGCCGGCTCAGGCGATGATGTCCGGGGTGATCTGATCCTCGATGCGCGCGATCTCGTCCTTCAGCGCCAGCTTGCGCTTTTTCAGGCGCCGCAGGGCCAGCTGATCGGCGGCCGGACGCGCGGCCAGCGCGGCGATCGCGTCGTCAAGGTCGCGGTGTTCGGCGCGCAGGCTCGCCAGCAGCACCGGCAGCGTTTCTTCGCGGCTCATGATCGGCATGCGGGGAGGGAATCCAT
This sequence comes from Oceanicella sp., assembly GCF_056449545.1. Lineage (NCBI taxonomy): Bacteria > Pseudomonadati > Pseudomonadota > Alphaproteobacteria > Rhodobacterales > Paracoccaceae > Oceanicella > Oceanicella sp. The sequence goes on from NZ_JBWOMN010000059.1 coordinate 59,864, forward strand.
CTGGCACGGGGGCGGGTCGCGGCGATCCTAGCCCATGGCGAAGAGGCCGCAAAGCGCCGCGACGCGGGCGAGGCAAAATGCAACACTCCCACGATTGTGCGCCTCAATGCGGGCGGCGCCGGTTGCCCGCGCGCCGGGGCGAATTTATGTGATCGCGATGGACCCGATCAAACGCCTGCGCAGCCTGACCGCCCGAAAGCCCAAGATCGCCGTGCTGCGCCTCTACGGCGCCATCGGCGCATCGGGGCGCTTCGGGCGCGCGCTCAACGACCAGACGCTGGCGCCGGCGATCGAGCGCGCCTTCGCCAAGCAGCCCGACGCGGTGGCTCTGGCGGTGAATTCCCCCGGCGGCGCGCCGGCGCAATCGGCGCTGATCGCGGCGCGCATCCGCCGGCTGGCCGATGCGAAATCCGTGCCGGTCTACGCGTTCTGCGAGGACGTGGCCGCCTCGGGCGGCTACTGGCTGGCCTGCGCCGCGGATGAAATCTACGCCGACGCCAACGCCGTGCTCGGCTCCATCGGCGTGATCTCCGCCAGCTTCGGCCTGCAGGATCTGATCGCGCGCCACGGCATCGAACGCCGGGTGCACACGGCAGGGGAAAGCAAATCCATGCTCGATCCGTTCCAGCCGGAAAAACCCGAGGACGTGGCCCGCCTGAAGCAGCTTCAGGGCGTCATCCACGACAATTTCAAGGCCCATGTGCGCGCCCGGCGCGGCGACCGGCTGACCCGCGACGACCTGTTCGACGGTTCGGTCTGGGTCGGGGCGCAGGCGATCGAACTGGGGCTGATCGACGGCGTCGGCCACCTGACCCCGGTGATGCGCGAAAAATTCGGCGACACCGCCCGGTTCCGCGAATTCGGGGCCCGGCGCGGGCTGCTGCAGCGGCTGGGCGCGCCGGGTGCGGCGGCGCTGCTGGATCTGGCCAATGAACGCGCGCTGTGGGCGCGATACGGGGTGTAGCGGCATGCTGGGCAAACTCGCGGTTCTGTTTCTGGTCGGGATGGTGGTGATGGCGCTGTTCATGGCGCGCCCGCGGCGCAGGCCCGGCGGCGGCAAGGGCGCGCCGAAAAAGCGCCCGCCGGGCGGCGGCAAGCTGCGCGCGGCGGCGAAATGCCCCGATTGCGGGGCCTGGATCGTCGAAGGCGCGCGCTGCCCCTGCCACGACGAAACCTGACCATGCGGTTCACTTTGCGAATTTCCGGCATATATAACCGAGGTTGGACGCGTGCGCGCTTGAAGAGGTTTGTATGGATCTGGTCCTAGCCGTCACCGGCCTGGCTCTGTTGCTCGGGTCCGGCGACGCCCTCGTGCGCGGCGCAGTGGCGCTGTCCCTGCGGCTTGGCGTGCCGACGCTGATCATCAGCCTGACGGTGATCGCCTTCGGCACCTCGGCGCCGGAAATGCTGGTGTCGGTGAATTCGGCGCTGCAGGGGGCGCCGGGCATCGCCTATGGCAACGTGATCGGATCCAACATCGCCAACGTGCTGCTGGTGCTGGGGGTTCCGGCGCTGATCTACAGCATCGACGGGCGCGACTGCCGCAGCATGCGCAGCTTCGGGCAGATGATCCTCGCCTCGGTCCTGTTCATCCTGCTGTGCTTTCTGGGGCCGCTCTACATCTGGCAGGGGGCGCTGCTGCTGGCCTATCTCACCTATATGCTCACCGACGCCTATTTCGCCGCGCGCAAGGCGCGCCGCGCCGGGCTGGAGGTGGAGATCGGCGAAGATGATCTGGAGGACGCCGACCCGGACATGGCCAACTGGAAGCTGGCGACGCTGCTGGCGGTGGGCGTCGTCGGGCTGCCGGTCGGGGCGCATCTGCTGATCGAGGGCGCGCGCGGCATGGCGCAGGCGGCGGGGATATCGGAGACCGCGATCGGGCTGACGCTGGTGGCGCTGGGCACCTCGCTGCCGGAACTGGCGACCACGGTTGTCGCGGCCATGCGCAAGGAGGCGGACGTGGCCATCGGCAACGTCATCGGCTCCAACCTGTTCAACCTCACCGCCATCATGGGGGTGGCGAGCTTCTTCGGCCCGCTGCCGGCGCCGCCGTCGATCCTGCAGTTCGATCTGTGGATCATGCTGGCAAGCTCGGTGCTGCTGGCGCCCTTCGTGATGGGGCGGCTGGTGATGACGCGGGGCGTGGGGCTGGGGTTCCTGGTCGCCTATTTCATCTTCCTGAGCACGGCGCTGGCGCCCTAGGCGGGCCCGCCGAAACCCGAAAGGCGCTCACATGGCATTGCAACCGGGCGCGGCCCTGATCACCGGCGCGGGACGGCGCATCGGCGCCGCCATGGCGCGCGACCTGGCGGCGCGGGGCTGGGCGGTGGCCGTGCATCACCTGAGCGCCGGGGCCGAGGCCGAGGCCCTGGTCGCGGACATCGCCGCGGCCGGCGGGCGCGCGACGGCGCTGCGCGCCGATCTCTGCGACGAAACCCAGACCGAACCGCTGGTCGCGCGGGCGGCGGAGGCCCTGGGCGCGCCGCTGACGCTGCTGGTGAACAACGCCTCGATCTTCGAGCATGACGCGCTGGACAGCGCCGACCGGCGGTCCTGGGACCGGCATATGGAAAGCAACCTGCGCGCGCCCTTCGTGCTGACCCAGCGCTTCGCCGATCAGGCCCCGGCGGCCGCGCGCGACGCCGAGGGCCTGCCTGTCGCCGCCGCCTGCGTCGTCAACATGATCGACCAGCGGGTGTGGAAGCCGACGCCCGAATTCATCTCCTACAGCCTCGCCAAGCACGGGCTCTGGGCGCTGACCCGCATGGCGGCGCAGGCGCTGGCCCCGGCGATCCGCGTCAACGGCATCGGCCCCGGCCCCAGCCTGCGGGGCGTTCGCCAGTCGGACGCGCATTTTCAGGGCCAGCGGGACGCCACGATCCTGCGCCGCGGGGCGTCGCCGGCGGACATCTGCGCAGCGCTGCGGTTCATCCTCTCGGCCGACGCCATGACCGGGCAGATGATCGCGCTGGACGGGGGGCAGCACCTCGCCTGGATGACGCCGGACGTGCGGGGAGTGGAGTGAGCGGGGTGTCAACTATAGGTAGAATAGTTAATATTTCGTTAACGACAGGCGTGTGCGAATTCGCGCGCCCGACAAGCGGTTTTCCACTTGACTCATCCTGCGGTAACACCTGTTGCGAATCTACTAAGAAAATCAGGAATTTACCGAATATTAGAATATTTTTCAGGTAATTTCAAAGGGTTGCGGATATGCCCAAGAAACAGGCAATCAGATAAAACCCCTGTCCCTTCAAAGGGAAAGCTCGCTAGAAGCATTTTACTGACAGACTTATCCACATATTTGGTGGACAGCTTAGCGATTGCGCGGGCTATGTGACTGGAATAGGGGAGCGGCAGAATCATGACCCGGGACAGCACCGAAAAAACCGCCCCGGTCGATGCGCCGCAGCCCGGCGCGCGCGCGGGCGGCGGGTTCGAGGAGGAGGGCGCGTCGGCGCCGAATCCCGACTCGGTGGCCACCGGCCCCGAAATCATCCGCGACTATCTGAAACTGCTGCCCAATCGCCCCGGCGTCTATCGCATGCTGGATGCCCGCGGCGGGGTGCTTTACGTGGGCAAGGCGCGCAGCCTGCGCAAGCGCGTGGCCAGCTACGCCAAGCTCACCGGCCAGTCGGCGCGCATCGGGCGGATGATCGCCGCCACCGCCTCGATGATGTTCCTGACCACCGAGACCGAGACCGAGGCGCTGCTGCTCGAACAGAACCTGATCAAGCAGCTGAAACCCCGCTACAACGTGCTGCTGCGCGACGACAAGAGCTTTCCCCATATCCTGATCACCGGCGATCACGCCTACCCCCAGATCCGCAAGCATCGCGGCGCGCGGCGCGACAAGGGGCGATATTTCGGCCCCTTCGCCTCGGCCGGCGCGGTCAATCGCACGCTCGCCCAGTTGCAGCGGGCGTTCCTGCTGCGCACCTGCACGGATTCGGTGTTCGAGGCGCGCACCCGCCCCTGCCTGCTGCACCAGATCAAGCGCTGCGCCGCGCCCTGCGTGGCGCGCATCGCGCCCGACGATTACGCGGCGCTGGTGGCGGATGCGGAGAATTTCCTGTCGGGGCGCTCGACGCGGGTGCAAGAGGATCTCGCAACGCAGATGCAGGCGGCCAGCGCGGCGCTGGAATTCGAACGCGCCGCGGCGCTGCGCGACCGCATCCGCGCGCTCACGCAGGTGCAGGCGGTGCAGGGGGTGAACCCCGAAACCGTCGCCGAGGCCGACGTGATCGCCCTGCATCAGGCGGGCGGGCAGGCCTGCGTGCAGGTGTTCTTCTTCCGCTCGCATCAGAACTGGGGCAACCGCGCCTATTACCCGCGCACCGGGGCGGGCGCCGATCCGGATGAAATCCTGGAAGCGTTCCTGACCCAATTCTACGACGGCAAGACCCCGCCGCGCCTGATCCTGCTGTCGGGGCCGGCGCGCAACGACGATCTGGTGGCCGAGGCGCTGTCGGTCCGCCTGGGCCGCAGGGTCGAACTCGCCATCCCGGCGCGCGGCGAGAAGAAGCTGCTGGTGGATCACGCCCTGCGCAACGCCCGCGAATCGCTGGGGCGCAAGATGGCCGAGACCTCGGCGCAGGGCACCCTGCTCGCCGGTCTGGCCGAGGCGTTCGGGCTGGAAAAGCCGCCGCGCCGGGTCGAGGTCTATGACAACTCGCATATCTCGGGGACCAACGCCGTCGGCGCGATGATCGTCGCCGGGCCCGAGGGGTTCGAGAAATCCCGCTACCGCAAATTCAACATCAAGGGCGATGCGATCGCCCCCGGCGATGATTTCGCCATGATGAAGCAGGTGCTGGAACGCCGCTTCGCCCGTCTGATGAAGGAAGACCCGGACCGCGACAACGACCTGTGGCCCGATCTGGTGCTGATCGACGGCGGCGCGGGGCAGATCTCGGCCTCGCTGGCGGCGCTCGACGAACTCGGGGTGACAAACCTGCCGCTGGTGGGCGTCGCCAAGGGCGAGGACCGCGACGCCGGCAAGGAGATCTTTCATATCCCCGGGCGGCGTCCCATGGCGCTGCCCCATCGTTCGCCGGTGCTGTATTTCGTGCAGCGCCTGCGCGACGAGGCCCACCGCTTCGCCATTGGCGCCCACCGGGCGAAGCGGGCGAAATCGGCAATGAAAAACCCGCTCGACGACGTGCCCGGCATCGGCCCGGCGCGAAAGCGCGCGCTGCTGGCGCATTTCGGGTCGGCCAAGGCGGTGACGCGGGCCGGGCTGGCGGATCTGCAGGCGGTCAGGGGGGTGTCGGCGGCGATGGC
>NZ_JBWOMN010000060.1:0-5124 GCF_056449545.1 Oceanicella sp.
ATTGGCCTCGCGGGACCCGGCGCCGCCAGCGGGCGCGACGCCGCCGGGATCGGCGGGCGCGGCCGCCGCGGAGTCGCCGCCGGCGCTCATGGGCAGGTCGCTGTCGGCGCCGAAGCCGAACGAGCCGTCATCGAGCACCAGCCCGCCGGTATAGGCCCCCACCGCCGGCACGTCGTAGTCGCGGAACGCCTCGACCACCACGTTGTCGCCGCGCGCGTCATCGGGCAGGCGCACGCCGCTGAAGCGGTCCACCTTGATCATCACCGCGTCGTCGGGCGCCTTGAAGTCGAGCTTGGGGCGGTCCTTCATCGCGTAGGCCAGAAACTCCTTGGCCACCGGGCCGCACAGCGAACCGCCAAACGCCCCCCTGCCCATGGGGCGCGGGGTGTCGTAGCCGATGAAGCAGCCGGCCACCAGATTGGGGGTGAAGCCGATGAACCAGGCGTCGCGGGCGTCGTTGGTGGTGCCGGTCTTGCCGGCCAGCGGAAAGCCGAGGCTGGCCAGGCGGCGCGCCGTGCCGCGCTTGACCACGCCCTGCATCATCGAGGTCAGTTCGAAGGCGGTGATGCCGTCCATGATCCGGCGCGAGGGGTCGCGCGCCCAGGGTTCGCGTTCGCCCGGGACATAGGGGGCCTGGCAATCCTCGCAGAGTCGCGGGTCGTGGCGGAAGACGGTCTCGCCCCGGCGGTCCTGCACCCGGTCCACCAGCGTGGGTTCGACCTGACGCCCGCCATTGGCGAACATCGCGTAGGCGGCGACCATGCGGTAGAGCGTGGTTTCCCCCGCCCCCAGCGCGTAGCTGAGATGCTGGGGCATGTCGGAATAGACCTTGAAGCGTTCGGCGTAGTCGGCGACCACGTCCATGCCGATGCTCTGGGCGAGGCGCACGGTCATGACGTTGCGCGACTGCTCGATGCCGATGCGCATGGGCGCCGGCCCGTAGAACTTGCGCGAGGCGTTCTGCGGGCGCCACAATTCCGAGGCCCCGGTGTCGATGGTGATCGGCGCGTCAAGGATGATCGAGGCCGGGGTGTAGCCGTTGTCGAGCGCCGCCGCGTAGACGAAGGGCTTGAAGGCCGATCCCGGCTGGCGCTTGGCCTGGGTTGCGCGGTTGAACACCGAGGCCTGATAGGAAAACCCGCCCTGCATGGCCAGCACCCGGCCGGTCTGGGGGTCCATGGCCATGAAGGCGCCCTGCAATTCGGGGATCTGGCGCATGGACCAGTTGGCGAATTCGCCGTCCTCGCCGGTCTCGGCGCGCACGAAGATCACGTCGCCGACGCTCCAGACGTCGGCGGGTTTCCTCGGCTTGGCGCCGAGCCGGTTGCGCTCCAGCCGGGGACGGGCCCATTTCACGTCCTTGAAGGGGATGAAATGGCCGTCGGAATCCTCCTCCACGCCCTCGATGCCCACCCGCGCCGACGACTTGCCGACCTTCAGCACCACCGCCGCATGCCAGCCCTCGATGTCGCGGGGCAGATCCAGATCGGCCAGCGCGTCGCGCCAATCGGCCTCGGTCTCCAGCGTTTCAGGCGGCAGCTGCGCCACCGGGCCGCGATAGCCGCCGCGCTCTCGGTCCCAGCTTTCCAGCCGGCGGCGCAGGGCCCGCGCGGCGACGCGCTGAAGATCCGCGTCGATGGTGGCGCGGATGGTCAGGCCGCCGCCGTTCAGTTCCTCGGCCCCGAAGCGTTCGGTGAGCTGGCGGCGCACCTCGTCGGTGAAATAGTCGCGCGGCGGGATCGGCGCGAGCTGGTTTTCCACCGACCCGTCGAGCAGGGTCTTCAACGGCGTGGCCTTGGCCTCGGCGGCCTCCTCGGCGGTCAGGTAGCCGTTCTGGCGCATCTGGCGGATCACGTAGTCGCGCCGCTCCACCGCGCGCTCGCGGGCGCGCACCGGGTGCAGGCTCGACGGGGCCTTGGGCAGCGCCGCCAGATAGGCGGCCTCGGCGGGGGTCAGGTCCTCCAGCGGCTTGCCGAAGTAGTTGTTGGCGGCGGCGGCGACCCCGAACGCCCGGGCGCCGAGGAAAATCTCGTTGAGATACAGTTCGAGAATCTGATCCTTGCTCAGCGTGTGCTCGAGCCGCGTGGCGAGGATGATCTCCTTGATCTTGCGCGTGCCGGAGCGTTCGCCCGAAAGCAGGAAATTCTTCATCACCTGCTGGGTGATGGTCGATGCCCCGCGCAGCCGCTTGCCGCGCAGGTAATCCACGCCGGCGGACAGGATGCCCATGGGGTCGAAGCCGGCATGGGAATAGAAATTCTTGTCCTCGGCCGAGATGAAGGCGTTGCGCACCAGCGGCGGGATCTCGTCGATCGGCGCGAAGATGCGGCGCTCGGTGAGGTATTCGGCGATGGCGGCGCCGTCCTGATCGTAGACCCGGCTGATGGTTGCGGGCTGATACTGCGCCAGGTTTTCGTGATTGGGCAGGTCGCGGGCGAACCACCAGACCGTGCCGGCGACGACGCCGAGGCCGACGATCAGCCCGATCGAGATCAGCGAGAACAGAGTGGCCAGAAATCGGATCATCTTGTCTTTTTCACCCTGCAGTCTTCGCTTCGTCCCGCGGCCGCGACGGTTTTCGCCGCGCGCGCCCTGCGTCCATCCGGGGCGCGGCGCGCCCGATTCCCGGCCCGACGGGCATTAACATCCAACACTATGGCGCCAACGCGACGGCGCGGCGACCGCCCGCGCTTCGTCCGGGCCATTGTCCGGGGCCATTGTCCGGGGCATCGCTTGGGCGCTTCGCCCGGGCATATAGTCGCCGCGGCCCGGTTTGGCGAGGGGCGCGTCATTCCCCGGCCGCGGCGCCGGGCGCGGCCTGCGCCCAGGCGTCAAGCGCCGTCGCCAGCGCCGCCGCGACCCGGGCGCGCCAGGCCGGGTCGTCGAGATTGGCCAGATCGGCGGCGTTGGACATGAACCCCAGCTCCAGCAGCGCCGAAGGCATGTCCGGCGAGCGCAGCACCCGGAACCCGGCGGCGCGCCGCCCCCGATCGCGCAGCAGCGGCGCGATCGGGGCCAGCCCGGCGGCCAACGCCCCCGCCAGGCGCTCCGATTCGGCGTTGACGCGGCGCTGCGCCAGATCGAGCAGCACCCGCGCCACGTCGTCGCCTTCGCCCCCCAGATCGACCCCGGCCAGGATGTCGGCGCGATTCTCGAACGCCGCCAGCGCCGCGGCCTCGGCATCCGAGGCCGCGGCGGACAGGGTGTAGATCGACACCCCCGAGGCGTCGCCCCGCGCCACGGTGTTCACATGGATCGACAGGAACAGGTCGGCGCCCGCCGCCCGCGCCAGCCGCACCCGGTCGCGCAGGGCCACGAACATGTCGGTCTCGCGGGTCATGACCACGCGAAACCGCCCCGCAGCCTCGATCGCGTCGCGCAGGTCCAGCGCGAAACGCAGGGTGACGCGCTTTTCCTGGGTCTCGCCGCGAATGGCCCCGGGATCGACGCCGCCATGGCCCGGGTCGATCGCCACCACCGGGCGCGCGTCGCCAACGGGCGACGGCGGCGGCGGATGCGGGGGCGCCGCGCCCGGCGGCCAACCGGCCGACGCGGCGAAGCGGTCGGCGGCCTCGGGCGCCAGGGTCAGGGTGAACCGCGCCCCCCCCGCCGCCGGCGCGAACCCGGCGCGGACCGGTTTCGCCGGCGCCGCGAGGTCGATCACCAGCCGCGAGCGCCCCTGCCCCAGCAGCCCGAAGCGCAGCCCGCTGACCAGCGGCCGGGCGGGCCAGACCCGCGGCGCGTCGGGGCGCCAGTCGAGCTGCGGGAAATCCACCACCACGCGCATGGGATGGTCGAGCGTGAACACCCGGAACGCAACCTCGGCGCCCATCTCGATTTTCACCGTGGCGGCGGCGCGGGATTGGGCGAAACGCAGCGCCTTGACCTGAACCGGGGGAGAGATTCGCGCAGGGCTCGCAACCTCCGCTTGCGCGCCCTTCGACGCGGCCGCGCAGGCCGCCGCCCCGGCCAGCAGACCGGCGACGCACAGGGCGACGCGGCGCCCAAGCGGCGCAGATGCGCCGCGCCGCGCCGTTGCCCCGCATGGCTGGCCCGGGCGCGCCAAAGCCTCACCCATCACCGGGGTCGCCCCGCATCGCCTTGCAATCGCCCGCATATTCCGCAATCACGCTCGCCCTGCCCCGCTTTGCCCCCGGCCTCGATTCGCGCGTTGCGGCGCAGATTTGCCAAGGCGGCGCAGCATATGCCGGGCCCGGATCAATTCCAATTGTCAACTGGATGCGGCGACACTATGTTGACCGACAAGCGACCGGCTCAAACGTGAAGATTCGCGGATTGCTACGGCGCTTTGACAGAAGAATGACAGTTTTTCGAATGACGCGGCGGCGTCCCTGCCTTTTGAGGCCATTTCGGGGCGACCATGAAGACACCGCAGACTTTCGAACGGCGCCCGGCGCGGGATTCGCACCGGCCGGACGCCTCACCCGACCGAACCGGCGTCGCGACGACGCCGGGTTCAGGAGAACAGACCGCGATGATCCGCGCCGAACGACACGCCGCAACGACGCCTGACGCCCCGGACCTGATCCGGGCGCGCAGGCGGGCGGCGTTTGCGCGCCCGGATCCTCTCGCCAAGTATGAAACCGGCGCGCCCCCCGTCCCCAAGGGGCGGCAGGCGGACCGTCGGCGCAGGAGAACATGGTTAAAAAAATGCTTATCGACGCGACGCATCCGGAAGAGACCCGGGTCGTCGTGCTGGATGGTTCGAAGGTAGACGAATTCGACTTCGAGTCGATCAACAAGAGGCAGCTTGCAGGCAACATCTATCTGGCGAAGGTGACGCGGGTCGAACCCTCGTTGCAGGCCGCGTTCGTTGAATACGGCGGCAATCGTCACGGTTTCCTGGCATTCTCGGAAATCCACCCGGATTACTATCAGATCCCGGTCGCGGATCGCGAAGCCCTGATCGCCGAAGAGGCGCAGGAGGCGAAAGCCGACGCCTCGCGGCGCGCCAGTGGGCGGTCGGGCGAGCGCGCCGCCGAGCGCAACGCCGAGCGCAATGCCGATCGACCGGCCGCCGACGACGATGACGGGCAGCCGCGCAAGCGCCGCTCGCGCTCGCGCCGCGGCGGCCGTTCGCGGCGGCGCGGGCGCAGCGACGAG
>NZ_JBWOMN010000061.1:0-83385 GCF_056449545.1 Oceanicella sp.
CGACTCGACACCCGATCGCTCCCGCACTATCCCTTGCCCCAACCAACCTTGGAGCGCCCTTTGCAAAACCCCATTCGCCTCGCCGTTTTCGACATGGACGGCACGCTGATCGATTCCAAGGCCTTCATTCTGGAGGCCATGGAGCGCGGATTTCGCGCCGCCGGCCAGCAGCCGCCCTCCGAGGCCGAGACGCTGGCCATCATCGGCCTGTCGCTGCACGAGGCGGTGCGCACCTTGTCCCCCGGTCTGCCCGCGGCCGAAATCGACCGCGTCGCCGGGCTCTACAAGGAAAGCTTCGTCGGGCTGCGGGCGGAAAAGGGCGGCGAGGCGAACGCCCCGCTCTATCCCGGCGCCCGCGCGGCGCTGGAGCGGCTGGCGGCGCGTGACGAAGTGCTGCTCGGCGTCGCCACCGGCAAGGCGCAGCGCGGGCTCGACCACGCGCTGAACGCCCATGACCTGACGGGCCATTTCCACACCCTGCAATCGGCGGACGGGCATCCCTCGAAACCGCATCCCTCGATGCTGCACGCCGCCATGGACGAGACCGGCGTCGCCGCCGCCGCCGCGGTGATGATCGGGGACACCGAATTCGACATCGCCATGGGCAAGGCCGCGGGCATGGCCGCCATCGCGGTGAGCTGGGGCTATCACCCGGTCGATCGTCTGCTGGCGGCCGGGGCGGATGCGGTGATCGACCATTTCGACGATCTGGACGCGGCGCTCGAGAAGCTCTGGTCCTGAACGCGGCCCTGATGTGACTGGTGCGCCATGAGCCTGACGAAGAAACGCTTCTGGCGGCAAGCGGCGACCGTCGCCCGCGACGGCGGCCACGGAGTGACGCTGGACGGCAAGCCGGTCCGCACCCCGGCGGGCGCCGAATTCATCGCCCCCAGCGCCGCGCTGGCGCGGGCCGTGGCCGCGGAATGGGACGCGCAGATCAAGGATATCGATCCGGCGTCCATGCCGCTCACCCGCACGGTGAATTCCGCCATCGACCGGGTGACGCCGCGGCGCGACGAGGTGGCGGCGATGATCGCCGCCTACGGCGCCAGCGACCTGCTGTGCTACCGCGCCCCGCATCCCGACCCGCTGATCGCGCGCCAGGCGGCGGGATGGGATCCGCTGCTCGACTGGGCGCGGGACCGCTACGGCGCGCCGCTGCGCCGGATCACCGGCGTCATGCACAGGGATCAGCCGCCGGCGTCGGTGGCGGCGCTGGCCGGGGCGGTGGATGCGTTCGACGCGTTTCGGTTGACGGCGCTGCACGATCTGGTGGCCATGTCCGGGTCGCTGCTGCTTGGGCTGGCGGTGGCCGAAGGCCGGCTCGACGCGCCCGGCGCCTGGGCGTTGTCGCGGATCGACGAGGATTTTCAGGCCGAACTGTGGGGCGCGGACGAGGAGGCCGCGGCCCACGCCGCGAAAAAGCGCGCGGATTTCCTTGACGCCGCGCGTTTTCTGGATTTGCTTGCCGCCTGAGCGACCCCGCGACCCGCGACCGCCCCGAGACCCGCGACCGCCCCGAGACCTGCGACCGCCCCGGTGCGACCCGGCCGCGATCGCGCCGCCAGCGAAAGACCAGCCGATGACTTTCCCCGCCCGAGCCGACATGCCGACGCGCGACCAGGCCGCGGCCATGTCCGGGCTGGAATTCGTGCAGGCGATGCTCGACGGCGATCTGCCGCCGCCGCCGATCTCCATCGCGCTGGGCTATCGGCTGCACGAGGTCGCGAAGGGCCGGGTGACCTTTCGCGGCGCCGCGCCCTTCGCCGCCTACAACCCCATGAGCGCCGCCCATGGCGGCTGGTTCGGCACGCTGCTCGACAGCTGCATGGCCTGCGCGGTGCAGACCCTGCTGCCAAGGGGGCGGGGCTACACGACGCTCGAATACAAGATCAACATCATCCGTCCGGTCTTCGAAAGCACCGGCCCCCTGCTGGCGGTGGGCGAAGCCGCGCATGTGGGGCGCAGCACCGGCGTCGCCGAGGGGCGCATGATCGGCGAGGCGGACGGAAAGCTTTACGCCACCGGCTCCACCACCTGTCTGGTGATGGCGCTGCAGGGGACAAGACGGCGCGCGGCGCCGGAAAACGGAGGGAGCGAGACATGAAGCTTTTGCGCTACGGCCCGGCGGGGCGGGAAAAACCGGGGCTGCTCGGCGATGACGGGAAAATTCGCGACATCAGCGGGGTGATCGGCGATCTGGGCGGCGCGACCCTGTCGCTGGACTCGCTCGACGCCATGCGCGCGGTGGAACTGGACCAGCTGCCGGTGGTGGAGGCGGAGCGCATCGGCTGCTGCCTCGCCTCCGCGCCGAATTTCCACTGCGTCGGCCTCAACTACGTGAAGCACGCCGAGGAGGCCGGCATGCCGCTGCCCGGCGAACCGGTGCTGTTCTCCAAGGCCACCAGCTGCCTCAGCGGGCCGTTCGATCCGGTGACGATCCCGCGCGGCAGCGAAAAGACCGATTGGGAGGTCGAGCTCGGCGTGGTCATCGGCTGCGAGGTCGACAACGTGTCGGAGGCCGACGCGCTGGCCTGCGTCGCCGGGTATTGCGTGGTCAACGACGTGTCCGAGCGGGCGTTCCAGCTCGATCATGGCGGCCAGTGGTGCAAGGGCAAATCCGCGCCGACCTTCGGCCCGGTGGGCCCCTGGCTGGTCACGGCGGATGAAATCCCCGATCCCCAGGCGCTGCCGCTCTGGCTTGAGCTGGACGGCGAGACCCAGCAGCTCTCCAACACTGCGGACATGATCTTTTCGGTGGCCGAGATCATCAGCTACATGAGCCGCTTCATGCGACTGGTCCCGGGCGATCTGATCACCACCGGCACGCCTGAAGGCGTCGGCATGGGGCAAAAGCCGCCGCGCTACCTGAAGGCCGGCGAGGTGATGGAACTGGGCATCGAGGGCCTGGGCCAGCAGCGTCAGGTGGCCGAGAACCGGGGCGGCTGACCGCCGGTCCGCAGATGCGCGCGCCCCGGCGCCGGGGCGCGCGTCAGCCGCAACCCCGCGCCATGCCGGGCGCCGCATCGAAAGGTTTCGCCCATGACCGAAATCGCCGTTCGCGCCCATGTTCTGGGCCGGGTCCAGGGGGTCGGCTATCGCGATTGGGCCGCGCGCCGCGCCGCCGCGCTCGGCGTCACGGGCTGGGTGCGCAACCGCAATGACGGCGCGGTGGAGATCCTCGCCGCCGGACAGGAAGCCGCGGTGATGGGCTTTCTTGAAGCCTGCAAATCGGGGCCGGGCTTCGCCGAGGTCTCGGGCGTCGAGGTCGCCGCCGAACCGGATCCCGGCCCGCTGGTCGGGTTTCGCATCCTCGGCTGACGCGGCGTCGGGTCATTGCGCCGCGCTCTCCCGGGGCGGCGCCGGCGGCGCGAAGCCGTGGCGCGCCAGCACCGCCTGGCCCTGCGGCGAAAGCAGATACGCCATGAACCCCGCCGCGCGTTCGGCGCCGCCGGCCACCGCCGCGCCGCGATAGCGGATCGGCGCGTGCAGATCCGCCGCCAGCGGCGCGCTGGCGAGGCCCGGCGACAGCCGCGCGTCGGTGGCGTAGACCACCGCCAGATCCGCCTCGCCCCGCGCCACCCAGGCCAGCGCGTCGCGCACCGAGGCGCCGATCAGGATGCGCCCGCGCCAGCGGTCCCAGACCCCCAGCGCCTTCAGCGCCTGTCGCGCGTAGATCCCCGCCGGCGCCGCGCCGGGATCGGCGATGGCGAGCTTTCGCCCCGCCGCCGCCGCCAGCAGCGCGGCGCGCGGGGCCGCGTCATGGGCCACGACCACAAGCCGGTTGGCGGCGAAATCCCGGGGCGCGCCGCGCAGCGCGCCCCGATCGTCGAGCCAGGCGATCCAGTCGGGATTGGCCGACAGGAACAGGTCCGCCGGGGCGCCCTGAAAAATCTGTCGCGCCAGCGTCGCCGACCCGGCATAGACGCCGATCCCGTCTTCGCCCCAGCGTTCCAGCGCCTCGTCGACGGCCTCGCTCAACGAGGCGGCGGCGAACACCCGCAGCGGTTCGGCCGGGGCCGGGGGCGGGGTGGCAAGCCACGCCAGCAGCGCGAAAAAACCGAATCGAATGCGGCGAAAACATGGCATTTCTGCTCGGACTCTCCGTTGTCGGCGCCCGCAGGCGCGCCCGGGGGCGGCGCGATGGCGGCGCGATGGCGGTTCGGGCCTCGGTTCGGCCCTGACGTCACCGAAGTTTGACGCTCGTCTGGCCAAAGTCTGGCGAGGTTTCGGGCGCCGATCGCGCCCCGGCGGCAGCGATGTTCGGCAATTTCGCCCGTGACGGCGGCGGACGCAAGCGCCGCTGTCGCCGCGCCGGGGTCGGGGCCCGCTGAGTTGGTCAGCATCGCTGCCATTGCGGCGCCCGCAGACCCTCCCTGTCCCAAGTCATGTCAGGTTCACCGACTGGTGCGGTAGAATGCCGCCCTGAACTCGCCTCTCGCGACAGCCTGCCGCGCGATGCCCGTCCCGCGCGGACGCCGTCGGCGCGCCCTGGACCGCATGACTTGGGGTCACCCATGCCGTTCCCGGCAAAAATGCGTCGGTCATGTTGACCTTGTTTCCTGTCGATCAACGGCGTGAAGCCCTGAGAAACAACCGCGGCGCCGGGGTCTTGACTGTCATTGAAGGGGCTGTTCATTGTCTGTGATGGATCAACCGAAGGGTCCGCAAAACACCGGGCCCTCGCGCCCTGTCCAAAATAGGGCGAAATGCCCAGCACTGACCTGCGCCGGAAACCGCGCGCAGGTCCATCAGAGAGGTGAATACATGAAACGTTCGGTATTTCTCGGCGCGCTCGCCGTTGCCGGCCTTGCCGCAGGCGCCGCCGCCGCGGGCACGCTTGACGACGTGAAGGCCAAGGGCACGCTGCAATGCGGCGTGTCCACCGGCGTCGCCGGCTTCGCCTTCACCAACGCCGCCGGCGAGTGGGAGGGCTATGACGTCGCCGTCTGCCGCGCCGTCGCCGCCGCGATCTTCGGCGACCCCAAGGCCGTCAAGTTCACGCCCACCACCGGCAAGACCCGGTTTTCGGCGCTCGCCTCGGGCGAGATCGACATGCTGGCGCGCAACACCACCTGGACCTACAGCCGCGACGTGGACCTGAAATTCACCTTCGTCGGCGTCAACTACTATGACGGCCAGGGCTTCATGGTGCGCAAGGATCTGGGCCTGACTTCGGCCAAGGAACTGGACGGCGCCACGATCTGCATCCAGACCGGCACCACCACCGAGCTGAATCTCGCCGACTATTTCCGCGCCAACGGCATGTCCTATGAGCCGGTGCCGATCGAGACCAACGCGGAATCCCAGCAGAAATACCTGGCCAACGCCTGCGACGTCTACACCACGGACGCCTCCGGCCTCGCCGCCACGCGCTCGACCTTCGAGGATCCCTCGGCGCATGTCATCCTGCCCGAGATCATCTCCAAGGAGCCGCTCGGCCCGCTCGTGCGCCATGGCGACGACCAGTGGGGCGACATCGTGCGCTGGGTGCTGAACGCGCTGATCATCGCCGAGGAAAAGGGCATCACCGCCGCCAATGTCGACGACATGGCCAAGGGCACCAACGATCCCGAGATCAATCGTCTGCTCGGCGCCGAAGGCGAATACGCCGGCATGATGGGGCTCGGCAATTCCTGGGCCGTGGACGCCATCAAGGCGGGCGGCAATTTCGGCGAGATCTTCGCCGCCAACATCGGCGAGGACACGCCGATCGGCCTGGCCCGCGGGCTGAACGCCCAGTGGACCCAGGGCGGCCTGATCTACTCGCCGCCGTTCCGCTGAGCGGCTGACGGAAAGGGGCGCGCCAAGCGGCGCGCCCCTTTTCGCATCTGCGGCGCCGCGCTGGCATTCCGGGCGAAACCGGAAGCCGCGAACAAGCGCTGGCCCGGACTATTTCCAACAACAGGTTGAGGGAGCGGACGACATGACCGCCGTCACTGACCCGCCATCGGCGAATTTTCGCATCGGCATGCTCTTGTCCGATACGCGCTACAGATCCACGACCATCCAGATCATCGCCCTGATCCTGTTCCTGACCGCCGGCTACTGGCTGTTCCAGAACGTGATCCAGAACCTCGCGGCGCTGGGAAAGGAATTCAGCTTCCGGTTCATGACCGACCCGGCCTCCTATGACATCAATCAGCGCCTGATCGAATACACCTCGCGCTCCTCCCATGCGACGGCGGCGGTGGTGGGCATTCTCAACACGCTGCTGGTGGCGGTGATGGGCTGCGCGCTGGCAACGGTCGTCGGGGTCACGGCGGGCGTGCTGCGGCTGTCGGACAACTGGATCGTGTCCAAGCTGATGACGGTCTATATCGAGGGCGTGCGCAACGTCCCCGTGCTGATCCAGATCCTGTTGCTGGCGGCGGTGTTCGACGAAATGCTGCCAAGCCCGAAAAAGGCCGAGATGGTGCAGCTGTTCGGGATGATCGACACCGGCATCATCCCGACCAATCGCGGCTTCTACATCCCGGGCCCGGTGTTCGGCGACGGGGCGATATGGGTGGTGCTGGCGCTGGTCGCCGGGGTTTGCGCCGCGATCGCCTATGGCCGCCACGCGGTGCGGGTGCAGCAGGACACCGGACAGGAACTGCCGGTGATGCGCGTGAAGCTGGCGCTGTGGATCCTGCCGCCGCTGATCGTGTTTCTTGCGATTTCGATGATATCGGGCACGCCGATCACCATCGAGGAGCCCGTGCTGAAGGGCTTCAACTACAAGGGCGGCATCTTCATGCGCAATTCGCTGATCGCGCTGTGGCTGGCCCTGTCCTTCTACACCGGCGCCTTCATCGCCGAAAACGTGCGCGCCGGCATTCAGGCGGTGTCCAAGGGACAGTCCGAGGCGGCCTTCGCGCTGGGCCTGCGCCCCAACAAGACCATGAGCCTGATCATCCTGCCCCAGGCGCTGCGGGTGATCATCCCGCCGCTGATCTCGCAATATCTGAACCTGACCAAGAACTCGTCGCTGGCCATCGCCGTGGGCTACATGGACGCCACCGGCACGCTGGGGGGCATCACGCTCAACCAGACCGGCAAGGAATTCGAAACCCTGATGCTGCTGATGGGGTTCTACCTGACCATCTCGCTGACCATCTCCATGGTGATGAACCTCTACAACGAACAGGTGAAGCTGGTGGAGCGCACCTCCGCC
This sequence comes from Oceanicella sp., assembly GCF_056449545.1. Taxonomy (NCBI): domain Bacteria; kingdom Pseudomonadati; phylum Pseudomonadota; class Alphaproteobacteria; order Rhodobacterales; family Paracoccaceae; genus Oceanicella; species Oceanicella sp. The sequence goes on from NZ_JBWOMN010000061.1 coordinate 7,157, forward strand.
GCCACGATGGGGATGACCTTCGCGCGGTTGCTGGATTCGATCGGCGGCCCCTACGAGACGCTGAAGAAGGGCGACGCCGCGCATCATGCCAATTACGGCGTGGCGGGGCTGCTCAATCTGGTGGCGCTGCTTTATGCGGGCATTCTCGCGGCGATGCTGAACTATCTGTTCCTGATGGACACGCCGGCCGAACGCGTGCCGTATTTCCTGTGGCCGACGGTGACGCAGGTGGCGTTTCTGGTCTTGATGATCATGTCGCTGGCGACCTTCCTCACCTGCGTGTTCAAGCATTACCGCTGCGTCGATTTCGCGGTGATGACGCTGATCATGTGGGTGCTGGCGCTGCTGGCCGGGGTTGATATCGGCGGGCTGGTTTCGTCGCTGCCCGGCGCGGCGGTGGTGTTCGGCGGCTTTGCGCTGCAGGTCGCCGCGATCGTCTATCTGATGCTCGGCGAGCGACCGAACCTCACCTATCTCAACCGCGTGAAGGAGGGAAGCCAATGACCGCGACCGCAAACCGCTCCGTCGCCTTCATCGCCGAACGGCAGATCCCGCCGTCGCCGCCGCCGCCGGGCGAGGTGGGGCCGGTGCATTGGGCGCGCAAGCACCTGTTCTCGACGCCGCTGAACGCGGCGCTGACCATCCTGTCGGTGCTGGTCATCCTGTGGGTGGTGCCGGAATTCATCCGCTGGGCCTTCGTCGACGCGGTCTGGTCGGCGGATTCGCTGCGCCAGTGCCGCGAGATCGCCCGCGCCGCCGGGGTCGAGGACAGCTTCGCCTGCTGGGCGGTGGTCAACGAGCGCTTCAACCAGTTCATGTTCGGCTTCTACCCGCCGGAATCGTATTGGCGCCCGATACTGACCTTCATCCTGCTGGGCATCGCCATCGCGCCGGTGCTGTTCAACGGGCTGCCGCGCCAGATGCTGTGGTTCTCGCTGGCCTTCCCGGTGATCGCCTACTGGCTGATCTGGGGCGGGCTGGGGCTGGCGCCGGTGGAAAGCGCCAAGCTCGGCGGGTTCATGCTGGCGCTGGTTCTCGGCGTGTCGGGCATCGTGCTGTCGCTGCCGCTGGGCATCCTGCTGGCGCTGGGGCGCCAGTCGAACCTGTTCATCGTCAAGACCATCTGCGTGACCTTCATCGAATTCATCCGCGGCGTGCCGCTGATCACCCTGCTGTTCGTGGCCTCGGTGCTGCTGAACTACTTTCTGCCGCCGGGCACCAGTTTCGATCTGATCCTGCGGGTGGTGATCATGGTGACGCTGTTCTCCGCGGCCTATATGGCCGAGGTGATCCGCGGCGGGCTCGCGGCGCTGCCCCAGGGGCAGTACGAGGCGGCGGATTCGCTGGGGCTCAACTACTGGAAATCCATGCGCCTGATCGTGCTGCCCCAGGCGCTGAAGATCTCCATCCCCGGCATCGTCAACACCTTCATCGGGCTGTTCAAGGACACCACGCTGGTGTCGATCATCGGGCTTCTCGATCCGGTGGGCATTCTCAACCCGATCCGCGCCTCTCCAGATTGGAACGGCATCGTCTGGGAGCTCTACGGCTTCGTGGCGCTGTTCTTCTTCATCTTCTGCTTCAGCATGTCCCGGTATTCGATGTACCTGGAAGGCAAGCTGAAAACCGGTCACTGACAAGGGATTAGAACCATGGCTGAAACTGCGATCGACACTGCTGGCATGGCCGTCTCCGACGAAGTGGCCATCCAGATCACCAACATGAACAAGTGGTACGGCGAATTCCACGTCCTCAAGGACATCAACATGACCGTGAACCGCGGCGAGCGGATCGTGGTCTGCGGCCCCTCGGGGTCGGGCAAGTCGACCTTGATCCGCTGCATCAACCGGCTGGAGGAGCACCAGAAGGGCTCGATCGTGGTGGACGGCACCGAACTGTCCTCGGATCTGAAGAACATCGACAAGATCCGCTCCGAGGTCGGGATGTGCTTCCAGCACTTCAACCTGTTCCCGCATCTGACGATCCTGGAAAACTGCACCCTGGCCCCGATCTGGGTGCGCAGGACCCCCAAGCGCGAGGCCGAGGAAACCGCGATGCATTTCCTCGAAAAGGTGAAGATCCCCGATCAGGCGCACAAATACCCCGGGCAGCTGTCCGGCGGCCAGCAGCAGCGCGTGGCGATCGCGCGCTCGCTGTGCATGCGTCCGCGGATCATGCTGTTCGACGAGCCCACCTCGGCGCTGGATCCGGAGATGATCGCCGAGGTGCTCGACACCATGGTGGAACTGGCCGAGGAGGGCATGACCATGATCTGCGTGACCCACGAGATGGGCTTCGCGCGCAAGGTCGCCAACCGGGTGGTGTTCATGGACGAGGGCCAGATCATCGAGGAGAACGAGCCCGAGGCCTTCTTCAACAACCCGCAAAGCGAGCGCACCCAGCTGTTCCTCAGTCAGATTCTCGGGCACTGACCGGCGCGCGGGGCGCGCGCCCCGCCGGTCGCGCGACAGACAGACGCCCCCGAAGCGCCGCTTCGGGGGCGTTTTCATTTGGCGGGTCCAGGTCCGCCCGGCGGCGCGTTGGCGCCGGCGCCGGGCGCGGCCAATGCCCGCGCAGGGCGATGATCGACCCAAGGCAATCGCGCGAAAGCGGGCAATGCGGCGAGAACCTGCCGAATTGCCTTAACTTTGATTCCTTTCGCGTTAAACACGTCATGAATTTATCCAGAATTTGAAACATGTCATACAATGCGGGTATTGGAGTTCTAGCGCATAGGGGTATGCATCATGACCGGTAACGTTGTTGTTCGCAATCTGGGGCTGTTCGTCGCCGATATCGTCTTTTCCTTCGCCATCGGCGGTCTCGCCATGGCGTTCGTCTGACGCGACGGCCTGACCGGCAAGGCGGGCGCGCCGGCTGTTCGGGCCGGGTCTGCGCACGAAATCGCGCCGCTGCGATGACGGCGGCGCACAGGCCGCCCACAATCGGCCCCCACGGGCGGGCGCATGGGCGGCTCCCACGGGCGGGCGCATGGGCGGCCCCCACGGGCGGGCGCATGGGCGGCGCAAGGCGGCCCCGGGTCAGGCCCGGGACGGCGATGGGCGCAAGATCGGCGGATGCCGACCGCGGGCAGGGCGGCGCCTGCTAGCCGGGCAGCCTGCCGTTGATCACGTAATCCAGCATGTCGACCACCTGCGCCGGGCGTTCGGCCACGGCCAGCGCCGCCGCGTCCACCTCCTTCAGCGCATGGGCGTGCTCGGGCGGGTGCAGCACGATCAGCGGCTTGCCCAGCGCTGCGGCGCAGCCGGCGTCGAAGGCCGCGTTCCACTGGCGGTATTTCTCGCCGAAGCGCACCACCACCACATCGGCCTTTTCCAGCAGCGTGCGCGTGCGCACGGCGTTGAGCTGCGCGCCCTTGCGGTCGTGCCAGACCTTGTTCGGTTCGGGCCCGAGGATGGCGACCCCGCAATCATCCGAGGCCGCATGGTCGGTCACCGGGGCGGAAAATTCCACCGGCAGGCCGCGCGCCGCCGCCCCGGCGGCGATTTCCTCGCGCCAGTCGCTGTGGATTTCGCCCGATAGATAGATGCGCCAGATCATCGTCCTGTTCCCTTGCCGCTGCGTCCTGGGCCCGTTCTAGATCAGATCGGCTCGCCTTGCACGTCCCCGTCCCATCCTCTAAGACCCGAGCCGACGACCAAGGCCCGGCGACGCGGGCAGATGGGGGCGATCCGGACCATGCCCAGACTGGTGATGAAATTCGGCGGCACCTCGGTCGCGGATCTCGACCGCATCCGCAACGCCGCCGCCAAGGTGAAACGCGAGGTGGATGCGGGGTTCGAGGTGGCGGTGATCGTCTCGGCCATGTCCGGCAGGACCAACGAACTGGTGGGCTGGGTGCGCGAAAGCTGCGCGCCGCCGGGGGCCGGCGACACCGGGTTCTACGACGCGCGCGAATACGACGCGGTGGTGGCCAGCGGCGAACAGGTGACCGCCGGTCTGCTGGCGCTGAGCCTGCAGCAGATGGGCGTGCCCGCCCGGTCCTGGCTGGGCTGGCAGGTGCCGGTGCGCACCTCCGCCGCCCACGGCGCGGCGCGCATCGTCTCCATCGGCACCGAGGCGCTGGACCAGAAATTCGCCGAAGGGCTGCACGCGGTGATCGCCGGGTTCCAGGGCATCGGCCCCGACGGGCGGGTCACCACGCTGGGGCGCGGCGGTTCGGACACCACCGCCGTCGCATTCGCGGCGGCGCTGAAGGCCGACCGCTGCGACATCTACACGGATGTGGACGGCGTCTATACAACCGACCCGAGGATCGCCAGCAAGGCGCGCAAGCTGGACCGCATCGCCTATGAGGAAATGCTGGAGCTGGCCTCGCTCGGGGCCAAGGTGCTGCAGACGCGGTCGGTCGAACTGGCGCTGCGCAACAAGGTGCGGCTGATGGTGCGATCAAGCTTTTCCGACGAACCGGGAACGCTGGTCTGCGATGAGGAGGAGATCATGGAATCCAACGTGATCAGCGGCGTCGCCTATCAGCGCGACGAAGCCAAGATGACCCTGATTTCGGTCGCCGACCGCCCCGGCGTCGCCGCCGCCATCTTCGGCCCGCTGGCCGAAGGCGGCGTCAACGTGGACATGATCGTGCAGAACATCTCCGAGGACGGGCGCACCGACATGACGTTTTCCTGCTCGGTCGAGGACGTGCCCCTGGCCCGCAAGGCGCTGGAAGGCGCCATGGCGGCGGGCGAGATCAACTATCGCGATCTGGTCGCCGACACCGACGTGGCCAAGGTGTCGGTGGTCGGCATCGGCATGCGGTCTCACGCCGGGGTGGCGCAGGTGATGTTCAAGGCGCTGGCCGACGAGGGCGTCAACATCAAGGTCATCACCACCTCCGAGATCAAGGTCTCGGTGCTGGTGGATCGCAAATACATGGAACTGGCGGTGCAGGCGCTGCACGACGCCTTCGGGCTCGACAAGGCGCCTGAATCCGCGCCCGCCGCCTGACAGGAGAGCCGCATGGCGTCCGACATGGCCCAGACCGCGCAGAACGGCGACGGGTCCGACGGCGGCGGATCCCGCCGGCTGCTGCGCAACCTCGCCGCCGTGCTGGCGCAGCCCGGCGACGGACAGGCGCGCCTGGACCGCATCGTGCAGCTCATCGCCTCGTCCATGGAGGCGGAGGTGTGTTCGATTTACCTGCGCCGGGGCGAACGCACGCTTGAGCTCTGCGCCACCGAGGGCCTGAACCCCGAGGCCGTGCACCGCGCCCGCCTGCGCGTGGGGCAGGGGCTGGTGGGCCAGATCGCCCGGCGCGCCGAACCGATCAACACCGCCGACGCCAGCGCCGAGCGCGGGTTCCAGTATCTGCCCGAGACCGGCGAGGAGCACTACAACGCCTTCGCCGGCGTGCCGATCCAGCGCCTCGGCGCGGTGCTCGGCGTGCTGGTGGTGCAGAACCGCGATGCCCGCGTGTTCACCGAGGACGAGATCCACGGGCTTGAAGTCATCGCCATGGTGCTGGCGGAGATGACCGAGCTGGGGGCCTTTCTGGGCGAGGGCGACGTCGATGTCGCCGGCGCCCATCAGCGACCGTTCTTCGCGCGCGGCGTTGCCGGACAGGAGGGCGCGGCCATGGGCGTGGTGCATCTGCACAACCCCAACGTGGCGGTGCAGAACCCGGTGGCCGAGGATCCGGAGGTCGAACGCGCCCGGCTCGAAGCCGCCATGGCGTCGCTGCGCGGCGAGGTGGATCAGATGGTTTCCGCCGACCTGCTGGGGCATCCGGGGGAGCATCGCGACGTGCTGGAGGCCTACCGCATGTTCGCCCATGACAAGGGCTGGCTGCGGCGCATGCTCGGCTCCATCGAAAGCGGGCTGGCGGCCGAGGTGGCGGTCGAACGGGAACAGACCGCCGCGCGGTCGCGCATGGAACGGGTCTCGGACGCCTATCTGCGCGAACGCCTGCACGATCTCGACGACCTCGCCAACCGTCTGCTGCGCCATCTGACCGGCGACGGCGAACGGGTGGACGTGCCCGACAACGCCGTGCTGGTGGCGCGCAACATCGGGCCGGGGGATCTGCTGGAATACGGCGCCGCGCTGAGCGGCGTGGTGCTGGAGGAAGGCTCCATCGGGTCGCACGCGGTGATCGTGGCGCGGGCGCTGGGGGTGCCGCTGGTGATTCAGGCGGATCACATCGCCACCGAGGCGCGCGCCGGCGACGCGATCCTGGTGGACGGCGATCTCGGGCTGGTGCATCTGCGTCCCAGCGACAGCGTGCTGGACGCGTTTCGCGAAAAGATGGAGATGCGCGCCCAGGCGCAGGAAGTCTATCGCGGGCTGCGCGACCTGCCCGCCGAGACCCGCGACGGCGCCCGGGTGATCCTGTGCATGAACGCCGGGCTGATGAGCGACCTGCCCTCGCTGATCGGCAGCGGCGCCGAGGGCGTGGGGCTCTACCGCACCGAATTGCAGTTTCTGATCCGCACCACGGTGCCGCGGCGTTCCGAACAGGCGGCGCTGTATTCGCGGGTGCTGAAGGCGGCGGGCGACAAGCCGGTGGTGTTTCGCACGCTGGACATCGGTTCGGACAAGGTGCTGCCCTATCTGCGCCGTCCCGACGAACCCAACCCGGCGCTGGGCTGGCGGGCGATCCGGGTCAGCCTGGACCGGCCGCTGATCCTGCGCATGCAGTTGCAGTCGCTGCTGCGCGGCGCCGCCGGGCGGGCGCTCTCGATCATGTTTCCCATGGTGGCGCAGGCCAGCGAGTTTTCCGAGGCGCGGGAGATTCTGCTGGCCGAGATCGAGCGCGAGCGCGCCCATGGCCGCCCGGTCTCCGACGGGCTGCGCATCGGGGTGATGCTGGAAACCCCGTCGCTGGCCTTCGCCCCGGACGGGTTTTTCCGCGAGACCGATTTCATCTCCATCGGCGGCAACGACCTGAAGCAGTTCTTCTTCGCCGCAGATCGCGAGAACGAATTCGTGCGCAAGCGCTATGACGCGCTCAACGCCTCGTATCTGAGCTTCGTCTCCATGATCGTCGCGCGCTGCGCCGAGCACGGCACGCCGCTCAGCTATTGCGGCGAGGACGCGGGGCGCCCGATCGAGGCGCTGGCGCTGTGCGCCATGGGGCTGCGGGCGCTGTCGATCCGCCCCGCGTCGATCGGCCCGGTGAAGCGGCTGATCCGCGACGTGGATCTGAGCGCGGCGCGCGCGGCCATCGACGCGGGCATCGCCCGGGGCGAGGTCAACCTGCGCTCGACGCTGCTGGAATGGGCCCGGGACGCCGGGGTCGAGGTCACGCCCTGAGCCGCGCAAGGCGACCCTTGACCCCCCGCGGCGCCGCCCCCTGAACCCCCGCGCCGCGAGGCGCCCCCCTGAAAGCCCGCGCCGCGAGGCGCCCTAGTCGTCGAGCAGCGCCGCGCGGGATTCCGAACGGAATTCGCGCCGGTGCAGCATCGCCGCGGTCACCAGGGCGGCGGCGACCATCGCGAAGGGCCCGAGAAACCACGCCAGCAGCGCCAGCGCGAAATAGATCGTGCGCACCCCGCGATTGAAGGTGCGCGCGGCGGTGATGTTGAGGCGCGCCGCCTTGCGGGCGATGCGCTGGTTTTCGGGCAGCGCCGGGTCCGGCGAGACGGCGCCGATCAGCACCATGCAATAGCCGAACAGCCGGTGCGCCCAGACGAATTTCATGAAGGCCGAGACCAGCATCAGCGCCAGGATCAGCAGCTTGGCCTCCCATGCGGCGCGGATGATGGTGGTGTCCTGGGTCAGGTCCTGGGCGATGGTCAGCATGCGCTCGGTCTGGCCCAGCAGCGCGAACACCCCGCCGATGGCGATCATCGCGCCCGAGGCGAAGAACGCCGCGCCGTTGCGCAGCGCGGTGAGCAGATTGGCGTCCATGATGCGCGGATCGCGCAGCAGCATCGCCTGCATCCACTTGCGCCGGTAGTCGGCCATCATCTGATGCGTGGACAGCCCTGCGTCGCGGGGCCGTTCGATCAGCCAGGTCATGCCGACCCAGACGCAGAGGAACGTCGCCAGCGCCGCGACGTCCCACCACGTGAAAAATCGCGGCGGAAACTGGGAGATTGCATCCATGGCTATGGTGTATCCTCGCAGGAAGGCCTAGCAAATGGGGAAATTGGTCATTTTTTCTTACCAGTTTTGCTCTGGTGGTTGAAATCGACCGCCCGCGCCATGGAAAGCAGGAGGCAAGCCGCCATGCAGATGCCAGCGCCCGACACCGGGGTTCTCGCGCGCCGGGACGCGATCGTCGCGCGGCTTGCCGCCGCGCTGCCCGCCGACGGGCTGATCAGCGATCCGGTCGAGACCCGCGCCTATGATTGCGACGCGCTCACCGCCTATGCCTGCCAGCCGCTGGCGGTGACCCTGCCGCGAACCACCGACGAGGTGGCGGCGGTGCTGCGCATCTGCCATGCCGAGGGCGTGAAGGTGATCCCGCGCGGCTCGGGCACCGGGCTGGCGGGCGGGGCGCTGCCCACCGAGGATTCGGTGGTGCTTGGGGTGGCGCGCATGAACGCGGTGCTGGAGACCGATTACGACAACCGTTTCATCCGGGTGCAGACCGGGCGCACCAATCTCAGCGTCACCGGGGCGGTGGAATCGGATGGTTTTTTCTACGCGCCGGACCCGTCGAGCCAGCTCGCCTGCGCCATCGCCGGCAACATCGCGATGAATTCCGGCGGCGCGCATTGTCTGAAATACGGGGTCACCACCAACAACCTGCTCGGCGTGACGCTGGTGAAGATGGATGGCGAGGTCGTCGGGATCGGCGGCCCGGCGATGGATGCGCCGGGCTATGACCTGCTGGGGCTGATCTGCGGCTCGGAAGGGCAGCTGGGGGTGGTGACGGAGGCGGTGCTGCGCATCCTGCCCAAACCCGAGGGCGCGCGCCCCATTCTGCTGGGCTTCGGGTCGAACGAGGTCGCGGGCGCCTGCGTCGCCGACATCATCAAGGCCGGGCTGCTGCCGGTGGCGATCGAGTTCATGGATCGCAAATGCGTGCATGCGGTGGAGGATTTCGTCGGCGCGGGCTATCCGCTTGACGTGGAGGCGCTGCTGATCGTCGAGGTCGAGGGCTCGCCCGACGAGATTTCCGACCAGCTCGACCGCATCAAGCGGATCGCCGCCCGCCACGACCCCATGGAGATGCGCGAGAGCGAGAGCGACGAACAGTCGGCGGCGATCTGGAAGGGCCGCAAGGCGGCCTTCGGGGCCATGGGGCAGATCGCCGATTACCTGTGCATGGACGGCACGATACCGACCTCGGCCCTGCCCGAGGTGATGCGCGCCATGGGCGAGATGTCGGCGGAATGCGGGCTCGACGTCGCCAATGTGTTCCATGCCGGGGACGGCAACCTGCATCCGCTGATCCTGTTTGACGCCAACAAGCCCGGCGATCTGCAGAAGGCCGAGGATTTCGGCGCCGCGATCCTGAAGCTGTGCGTCGATGTGGGCGGCTGCCTGACCGGGGAACACGGGGTCGGCGTGGAAAAGCGCGATCTGATGACCCATCAATACGCGCCCGAGGATCTGGATGCGCAGATGGCGGTGAAGGACGTGTTCGACCCGGACTGGCTGATGAACCCGGCGAAGGTGTTTCCGATTGACGCCAGCGCGGGGCGCCGCGCCGATCGGGGAGGGGCGGACGGCGACGGGTCCCGTCTCCCCCCTTGAAGGAAGGGGGGAGCCCCGCCGCCGTGGCTTCGCCGCGCCCAATGTCGAGGATAGCGCATGTTGCGACCTGAGAACGAGACCGAACTGGCCGGCATGGTGGCCGAAGCCGCGCGCGTGGCCGGGCCATTGGCGATTCGCGGCGGCGGCACGCGCCTGCCTCTGGGCGGGCCGGTTGACGGCGAGGCGCTGTCGCTGGCCGGGCTGGGGGGGATCTCGCTGTATGATCCCGGCGCGCTGACGCTGGTCGCCGGGGCCGGGACGCCGCTGGCGGAGATCGAGGCGGCGCTGGCGGTCGAGGGCCAGCGGCTGGCCTTCGAGCCCATGGACCATCGGCGGCTGCTGGGCACGGATGGCGCGCCGACCGTCGGCGGCGTCGCGGCGTGCAACGTTTCGGGGCCGCGACGGGTGCAGGTCGGGGCGTGTCGGGATTTTCTGCTGGGCGTGCGGTTCGTCGACGGGTTGGGCCGGGCGCTGAAGAATGGCGGGCGGGTGATGAAGAACGTCACCGGCTATGATCTGGTCAAGCTGATGGCCGGGGCACATGGCACGCTCGGGGTGCTGAGCGAGGTGGCGTTCAAGGTGCTGCCGGCGCCGCAGGCCGCGGCGACGCTGTGGCTGGAGGGGCTCGACGACGACGCGGCGGCGGCGGCGATGTCCGCGGCGCTGACCTCGCCCTATGACGTGACCGGCGCCGGGCATGTCCCGGGGGGGGCGACCATGCTGCGGCTCGAGGGGCTGGAGGCGTCCGTCGCCTATCGCGCGGCGCGGCTGCGCGACCGGCTGGCGCGATTCGGCGCGGTGGAGATCGGCGAACGGGGGCCGATGAGCTGGGAGGATCTGCGCGATTGCGCGCCTTTCGCCGGGCGCGACGGCGCGGTCTGGCGGCTGTCGCTGAAACCCTCGGCGGCGCCCGGCGCGGTGGCGGCGATCGGCGCGGCGCGCGCGGTCGAGGCGCTTTATGACTGGGGCGGCGGGCTGGTCTGGCTGCTGACGCCGTCGGCGGATGACGCGGGCGCCGGGGTCATCCGCGCCGCGGCCGAGGCGGCGCAGGGTCATGCGACGCTGGTCCGCGCGCCCGCGGCGCTGCGCGCGCGGGTCGGCGTCTTTCATCCGCAGCCGGGGCTTGACGGCATCGCCGCCGCGCTGCGCGAGAAATTCGACCCCAAGGGCATTCTTAATCCGGGCCGCATGGCCCCGGGACGCGGAGGCGGCTGATCCATGCAGACCCTGTTCACGCCTGAGCAACTGAAAGATTCCGCCGTTGCGCGGTCCAACGAGATCCTGCGATCCTGCGTGCATTGCGGGTTCTGCACCGCCACCTGCCCGACCTATCAGGTGCTCGGCGACGAGCTCGACAGCCCGCGCGGGCGCATCTACCTGATCAAGGACATGCTGGAGAGCGGGCGTCCCGCGGACGCGCGCACTGTCAAGCATATCGACCGCTGCCTGAGCTGCCTCGCCTGCATGTCCACATGCCCCTCGGGGGTGCATTACATGCATCTGGTGGACCACGCGCGCGAATACATCGAGCGGACCTACAGGCGCCCGCCGGCGGATCGCGCCCTGCGCTGGATGCTGGCGCGGATCCTGCCCTATCCGGGGCGCTTCCGGCTGGCGATGATCGGGGCGCAGCTGGCGCGCCCCTTCGCGCGGCTGCTGCCGGGGCGGCTGCGGGCGATGGTGGAGATCGCGCCCCGCCGCGTCGCGCCGCCGACCCGGATGGACGACCCGCAGACCTTTCCCGCGCAGGGCGGGCGGCGCAAGCGGGTGGCGCTGATGACCGGCTGCGCGCAGCGGGCGCTGAACGCGGATATCAACGAATCCACCATTCGGCTGCTGACCCGCCATGGCTGCGAGGTGGTGATCGCCAAGGGCATGGGCTGCTGCGGCGCGCTCACCCATCACATGGGCAAGACCGGCGAAAGCCATGCCAGCGCGGCGCGCAACATCCGCGCCTGGGCGGCGGAGATGGACGGCGCGGGGCTGGACGCGATCGTCATCAACACCTCGGGTTGCGGCACCACGGTGAAGGATTACGGGCATATGCTGCGCGAGGGCCCGCTGGCCGCCGACGCGGCGCGGGTCTCGGCGATCGCCAAAGACGTGTCGGAGGTGATGGCCGATCTGGGCGTCGCCCCGACCGGGCGGGCGCCCGGGCTGCGCGTCGCCTATCACGCCGCCTGTTCGCTGCAGCACGGGCAGCAGATCAAGACCCAGCCCAAGGCGCTGCTGAAGGCGGCGGGGTATGAGGTCGTGGAGCCCGCCGACGCGCATCTGTGCTGCGGATCGGCGGGGACCTACAATCTGATGCAGCCCGAGATCTCGGCCCGGCTGAAGGCGCGCAAGCTGGCGACGCTGGCGGCGACCGCGCCGCAGGTGATCGCCGCCGGCAATATCGGCTGCATGATGCAGATCGGTTCGGGGACCGACGTGCCGGTGGTGCATACGACGGAGCTGCTCGACTGGGCCACCGGCGGGCCGAAGCCCCCGGCGCTGGCGGATGCGGGATTTTGAAGGCCCGGGCGGGGCGCCGGATCGCGGTCGGTTGACACGGGCGGTCGCGGCGCGCCGGTTGCTTGAAAACCCTGTCTGCGGCACTCTGGCGCCATGTTTCGTTCAGCTTTCCTGATCGCGGCGCTTATGGCCGCAATGGCGGTTCCGGCGTTGGCGCCGCGGGGCGCCGGGGCGGCCGCGCCCTCGCCGCGCAAGCTCACCAGCCCGGCGGAGCAGGCGCGCTGGCCCGCGGTCGGGCGGCTCAACATCGCCGGGCGCGGGTTCTGCACCGCGACGCTGATCGCGCCGGATCTGGTGCTGACGGCGGCGCATTGCATGTTCAACCCGCTGACCCGCGTCGCCACCAACCCGCGCAGCATGGTGTTCGTCGCCGGCTATCGCATGGGCGGCTACGTGGCGCTGCGGCGCGGCGCCCGGGTGGCGGTCAGCCGCCGCTACGATCCCGGCGGCCGCCCCGGCGACAACCTGCCGCTCGATCTGGCGGTGGTGGAACTGGCCGAACCTATCCCCGCGGCGCTGATCCGACCGCTGAAGACCGGCTGCTGCGCTGTCGCGGGCGACCCTGCGCAGGTGGTGTCCTACGGCATGGACCGCCCCGAGGCGCTGTCGCGCCAGACCGGCTGCGCGGTGTATCAGCGGGTGCGCGCGATCCTCTCCACCACCTGCGAGGCCACGCCCGGCGTGTCCGGCGCGCCGCTGCTGCGCGCGGGCGGGGGGGCGGGCGGCGGCGAGGTGATCGGCGTGATCTCGGCCATGGGCGGGCGGGTGCGCGGCGCGGCGCTGGCGGCGGCGATCGACGAACTGTTGCCGATCCTGCGGGCAAGATTGCGATGAGCGCCGCGCGCGTCATCCCGCGCCTGTTCGCGGTCGCCGCGCTGGCGCTGGCGGCCGCGCCCGCCGGGGCGGGCGGGGACACCGCGCCGCGCCGGCTGCTCAAGCCCCATGAGCAGGCGATCTGGAAAGGCGTCGGGCGGCTCGACATCGCCGGCGAGGGCTATTGCACCGCGACCCTGCTGACCGAGAGCCTGGCGCTGACCGCCGCCCATTGTCTGTTCGACCGCGCCGGGCGCCGACGCCAGGACGCGGATCTGTTCTTCGCCGCCGGCTGGCGCGAGGGGCGCTTCCAGTCGATCCGGCAGGTGGCGCGCAGCGCCGTGCATCCCGCCTACCGCTACGATGGCCCCATGGCCGATTACGACGCCATCGCCGCCGATGTGGCGCTGGTGGAACTGGACCAACCGGTGCTGACCTCGGAAATCCCCAGCTATCCGCCCGCGGTCATGCCCGCGGTCGGCGGCGCGGTGGCGCTGCTCAGCTACGGGCGCGGGCGATCCTACGCGCTGTCGCGTCAGGAACCGTGCCGCGTCGAGGCGCGGTGGCCCCGCGTGGCGCGGCTGGATTGCGAGGTGTCGCCGGGGTCCTCGGGGTCGCCGGTCTTCGCGCGGGTGAACGGCGCGCCGCGGGTGGTGGCGGTGATTTCGGCGGGCGGGCGCGGGTCCGCCTACGCGGTGGTGCTGTCCGAGGCGCTGCCGGCGCTGCGCACGGCGCTGACCGGGCTGAGCGCGCGGCGCAAGACCAGCGCCGTCCCCGGGCGGGCGCAGGCCGCCGCGCCGCGCGGCGCGGGCGCCTGGAAACCCAGCCGACCGCCCAGCCGACCGCCCGTGCGGCAGCGCCGGCGACCGGGGCCAGATCAACCGGGGCGCGGCCCCGACGCCATTTCCGATCCCACCGCATTCCCGCGGCGAAATCCTGCGGAACCGGCGGGTTGAGCGCCCCGAGCGCATTGCGGAAATCATCCACGGCGCCCTGAAGCTGCGCCGCCGTCAGGCGCGAATGCGCGCCAGGCTTGCGAAAGGCGGTCTTCATGTGGAACCGCACGGTGTTTCGGGGCGCCGAGAGCATCATGCCGATCTTGGGGTTGGACTTGTTCTCGGCGGCCTGTTGCAGGGCGTCGAGCGCGCGCAGGCGCGGGGCCGCGGCCGCGCCGCCCCCGCCCGGCGATGTCACGCGGTCATCACGCCATGCCCCCCCTTGAACCGGCGCGCCGCCATCCCCAGATAATGGCCATCGCCCGCCGGATGCCCGGGGGCGGTGATCGAACCCGGGGCCAGTCCATTCGGAAGGCCCGTCACGACAACGTATCGCTCGTCAGGAGGATATGACACATGCGAAACTTCGACTTGACCCCCCTTTACCGGTCCACCATCGGCTTTGACCGGCTCGCCGGCTTGCTTGACAGCGCGTTGAGCGCCGATTCCGCCCAGCCCGGATACCCCCCCTACAACATCGAGAAGATCGGCGAGGACGCCTATCGGATCACCGTTGCGGTGGCGGGTTTCACCGAGGATGAGCTTACCATCGAATCCCGCGACGGCCAGCTGGTCATCGCCGGTCGCAAGACCGAGGAGGATGGCGAGCGCAGCTACATGCATCGCGGCATCGCCGCGCGCGCCTTCGAAAAGCGCTTCCAGCTTGCCGAGCATGTGCGCGCCACCTCGGCCTGGACCGAGAACGGCCTGCTGCATGTGGATCTGGTGCATGAGGTTCCCGAGGCCCTGAAGCCGCGGCGGATCGAGATCGCGCCCGCCCAGGCGGTTGAAGGCAAGAAGAGCCGCGCCAACTGATCAATCGCATTGCGTAGCGTCGTTTGCAGCGCCCGCCCCGAAGGTTCGGGGCGGGTTTTGCATGTTCAGGGCCTGGCCGGATCGGGGCGGGGGTCGCCGGGGGTCGCCGGGGGTCTCGCCGGGCGGGGGAGGGGGCGGGATTGGCCCGGCCTCAGCCCTCCCAGCTCACGTCGCCGACGAAGATGTAGCCGGCGCCGTAGATGGTGCGGATCAGCGTCGGCTTCTTGGGATCGTCGCCGAGCTTGGTGCGCAGGCGCGACACCCGCACGTCGATGGCCCGGTCAAAGCCTTCGCCCGCCGCGCCGCCGATGCCGTCCTGGATCTGGGCGCGCGACAGCAGCCGGTTGGGGGTTTCCAGAAACAGCCGCAGGACATCGCTTTCGGCGCGGCTGAGCCGGGATTCGGCGCCGTCGGGCGCGGTCAGCGCGAATTGGTCGAAATCCACCCGCCAGTCGGCGAAGCGCGCGGCGCGGCGGCGCCCCGGCGCGGCGGCGCGATCGACGCGGCGCAGCAGCACGCGGATGCGGGCCACGACCTCGGCGGGGTCGAAGGGCTTGACGATGTAGTCGTCGGCGCCCAGTTCCAGCCCCGCCACCTTGTCCTGCACCCCGCGCCGCCCCGACACGATCATCACCGCCGTGCCGTGGTCCTGCGCCAGCTTGTAGACCAGCGCCAGCCCGTCCTTGTCGGGCAGGCCCAGATCCACCAGGCACAGCGCCGGATTCAGGCGCGGCAATGCGTCTTCGAAGCTGCGGGCGGTGGAAAAGCCGCGCACGCGAAATCCCGCCGCCTCCAGCGCCGTGCGCAGGATCGACAACACATCGGGTTCGTCGTCGAGCACGGCGATCAGCGGCGCGGCGTTCATGACGCGGCCGCCGGCCTGGACGCGGGGCGGGCATTCGAACCGGCCCCTGAACCGGGATCGGGGCTTGAATCGGGGCGGGCGAGCATGGCCATCAGCGCCTCGGGCTCGAAGGGCTTGGAGATCAGCGTGAAACGGTCCTGCGCGCGGCGGCGTTCCGGGGCCTCGGCGGGCAGGCCGGTGGCCAGCAGCAATTGCAGGCCCGGGCGGATGGCGGCCAGCCGCTCGGCCAGATCGACCCCGGTCATGCCCGCGCCCATGTCGATGTCCGAGACCACGAGCGCCACGTCCTCGATGCGGGTGGCGAGTTCCAGCGCCTCTTCGCCGCTGGCGGCCTCCAGCACCGGCCAGCCGGCGCCGCGCAGGGTCTCGCGCACCATGCGGCGCAGGTCGGAATCGTCGTCGGCCACCAGCGCGATGCCGCGCGGCGCCGCCGGGTCGGGCCCGGCGGGCAGGCTGGGGCCGGGGGCGATTTCGTCCATGGCGTCCTCGTCCATGGCGTCAGGCGCCCCCAGGGGCAGACGCAGCGTCACCGCCGCCCCGACGCCGGGGCTGCTGTCGATGGACAGGTCGCCATTGGCGCCGGTGGCGAAATTGTAGACCATGGACAGGCCGAGCCCGGACCCCTGCCGCCCCTTGGTGGTGAAGAACGGCTCGAACGCCCGCTCCATGGCCTCGGCGCCGAATCCGGGGCCGTTGTCGCGCACGGTGATGCTGAGCGCCCCGCCCGCGGCGCCGCGCTCGGCCGAAGCCGAGAGCATGATCTCGCCGCCGGCCCGCCCCGCCACCGCGTCGCGGGCGTTGAACAGCAGGTTCAGCACCGCGTCCTGCAACTGACCGGCGTCGAGCCAGGCGGGGGGCAGGGCGGCGGGGATTTCGCGGGTGATGGCAAGGTCGGGCGGCGCCGAGGGCGCGAAGATCTCCACCAGCCCCGACAGCAGCTCCACCACATCGACCTTGCGGCGGCGCTGTTCGCGCTCGGCGGAGATCGACGACAGGCGTTCGATCAGGTCGGCGCCGCGGCGGGCGGCGGCGCGGGTCCCCTCGACCGCCTCGCAAACGCTGTCGGGCAGATGCGCGGTGGAGGCGATCTGGCTTTGCAGCCCGAGGATGACGGTCAGCAGGTTGGAGAAATCATGCGCCAGCCCGCGGGTCAGCTGCGCCGCCGCCTGCATCTTCTTGGAATGCAGCAGGGCGGCGGCGGCGCGCTGTTCCTCGGTGTCGTCGAGCGACAGGATATAGACCCCGCGCACCCCGCCGCCGGGTTCGCGCACCGGGGTGAAGGCGGCGCGGATGGCGGCGATCTGGCCGTTGCGGCGGCGGAAATTGAACGAACAGCGGGTCTGTTCGCCCTGAAACGCCCGGTCCAGCGCCGGCCTGATCGCCGCGAAGGCCTCGTCGCCGAGCACGTCGCGCATCTTGCGCCCGACGATGTCGCTGCCGGCCTTGCCGCCCGGCGCGGCGGCGAGATCGGGGCCGATGACCACGCCGATGCGCTTGTTGGAATAGTGGTAGGCGTAGTCGCGCTTCACATAGGCGATATGCGCCGGGGTCGCCTCGGTGGCGAGCCGGGCGCGGGCCTCGGAGCGGATCAGCGCGCGCTGCGTTTCCACCAGCGCGGCGTTGGCGGCGGCGAGTTCGCGGTTGGCCCGCGCCAGATCGGCGGAATGGGCGATGAGCTGTTCGGACAGGTCCTCGGAGCGCGCCCGCAGCATGCGTTCCTGGCGGCGCTGCGAGGTGATGTCGGTGTAGACCGCCACCCAGCCGCCGCCGGCCAGCGGGTGGCCCTCGATCGACAGGGTGCGCCCGTTCGGGCGGTCGCGCTCGAAATAATGGCGTTCGAAGGCGCGGGCGCGCTCCACCCGCTGGCGCACCATCTCGTCCACCGGGCCGGGGCCGTATTCGCCGCGCTCGGTGAGATAGCGGATGATCGAATCGAAGCCGGCGCCGCGATGCACCAGCGACTCGGGCAGATCGAACATCTCGGTGAACTTGGCGTTCCAGCCCACCAGCCGCAGATCGGCGTCGAAGATGGTCAGCCCCTGCTGGATCAGGTTGAACCCGGCCTGGATCAGCGCCAGATCCACCGCCGGCATGTCGTCGTCGGGCATGTCCCCGCCCCGGGGGGCGGGGCGCTGGTCCTCGGCCTGGCGCGATATGGGGGCGGGCGGGATCATGCCTTCAGCGCTAGCACCGCCGGGGCGGGGGCGTAAAGCGCCGCGGCGCGGCTGTTACAATTCGTTGGAAGTCGGAAAAACCCGCGCAATGATTGGCGGCTTTAACAGACGCGGGCCGGGGCGCGGCATGGGATCGGATCACGGGGATTCGATTCCGGCGGCCGCGACAGGTCTTGACCGGCGCGCGCTTGCGCGGGTTACTTGGGCGCGGCTGCGATCGCCGCCGCGCCACGACAGGCCGGACCGCGCGCCCGTCGCGCATCCGAGGGAGGATCTCGCCGTGAACCAAGGCGTCGCGCTCGACACTTCGCTCGACACGTTCCCCAAGCTGCTCGACGCCAATGCGCGCCGGATCGGCGGCCGCCCCGCCAATCGCGAAAAATCCTACGGCATCTGGCAGAGCTGGACCTGGGCGGAGGTGCGCGCCGAGACCCGCGACCTCGCCATGGGCCTGATGGCGCTGGGCCTGGCGCCGGGCGAGCACCTGGCGATCGTCGGCAAGAACCGGCCGAAGCTGTATTGGTCCATGGTCGCCGCCCAGTATTGCGGCGCCATCCCGGTGCCCATGTATCAGGACGCGGTGGCCGACGAGATGGTCTACGCGCTGGAGCATGCCGGGGTCAGCTTCGCGGTCTGCGAGGATCAGGAGCAGGTGGACAAGCTGCTGTCGATCAAGGATCAGCTGCCCGATCTGCGCCAGGTGATCTATCTGGACCCGCGCGGGCTGCGCAAATACGACCACGCCACGCTGCACCGCATGTCGGATGTGGAGCAGCTGGGCCGCGACCGCAGGGCGGAGCTGGAACCCAGGATCGACGCCGTCGCCGCCGCGCAGAATGGCGCCGACACCTGCGTGATGCTCTACACATCGGGCACCACCGGGCGCTCCAAGGGCGTGGTGCTGTCCAATGACAACGTCATCGTCACCGCGCGCGGCGCGGCGGAATTCGACAGCCTGAGCGAAACCGACAGCGTGCTGGCCTATCTGCCCATGGCCTGGGTCGGGGATTTCGTGTTCTCCATGGGGCAGGCCTACACCATCGGCTTCTGCGTCTGCTGCCCGGAGAGCCAGGAAACCATGATGTCCGACCTCAAGGAGATCGGCCCGACCTATTTCTTCGCCCCGCCCCGGGTGTTCGAGAGCCTGCTCACCAACGTCTCGATCCGCATGGAGGACGCCAGCCGGTTCAAGAAATGGCTCTACAAGGTCTGCATGGCCCATGCGGCCAGGGTCGGCGGCGACATCCTCGACGGCAACCCGGTCTCGGCCATGGACCGGGTCAAGTACTGGCTCGGCGAGCTGCTGATCTACGGGCCGCTGAAGAACACGCTCGGGCTCAGCCGGGTGCGGGTGGGCTATACGGCGGGCGAGGCCATCGGGCCGGAGATCTTTTCCTTCTACCGCTCCATCGGCATCAACCTCAAGCAGCTCTACGGCCAGACCGAGGCGACGGTGTTCATCACCATCCAGCCCGACGGGCAGGTGCGCGCCGACACCGTGGGCGTGCCGGGGCCGGGGGTGGAGATCCGCATCGCCGACAACGGCGAGGTGTTCTACCGATCCCCGGGGGTGTTCCAGGAATACTACAAGAACGAGAAGGCCACGGCGGACACCAAGGACGCGGAGGGCTGGGTCGCCACCGGCGACGCCGGCTTCATCGAGAAGAAATCCGGGCATCTGCGCATCATCGACCGCGCCAAGGACGTGAGCAAGATGGCCGACGGCGGCATGTTCGCGCCGAAATTCGTCGAGAACAAACTGAAATTCTACCCCTCGATCCTCGAAGCCGTGGTGTTCGGCGCCGGGCGCGACTACTGCACCGCCTTCATCAACATCGACATGCACGCCATGGGCAACTGGGCCGAGCGCAACAACATCGCCTACGGTTCGTATCAGGAGCTGGCGGCGCATCCGCGCGTCTACGCCATGGTGCAGGAGCACGTGGAGGAGGTGAACCGTTCCGTGGCCGAGGATCCCATGCTGTCGGGCTGCCAGATCCGCCGCTTCCTGGTGCTGCACAAGGAGCTGGACGCCGATGACGGCGAGATCACCCGCACCCGCAAGGTGCGCCGCCCGATCGTCGAGGACCGCTACGCGGCGCTGATCGAGGGGCTGTATGACGGGTCCGGCGAAGTGTTCGTCGAGACCGAAGTGACCTACGAGGACGGGCGCAAGGGCAAGATCTCCGCGACGCTCGAAATCCGCGACGCCGCCACCGTCGCCGCCCGAAAGGACGCCGCATGACCCATTCCGTCGCCGAGGCCGCCGCCGACGACCTCGAATACGCGCACAAGGAAATCGACCACGGCATCGCGCCGCGCCATGTGGGCGAAACGGTGATGGAGATGAAGAACATCACCCTGCGCTTCGGCGGGGTGACGGCGATCAGCGACATCTCCTTTGACATCCGCGAGGGCGAGATCCGCGCCATCATCGGCCCCAACGGCGCCGGAAAATCGTCGATGCTCAACGTGATCAACGGGTTCTACCACCCGCAGGAAGGCGAGATCTGGTTTCGCGGCAAGAAGCGCGGCTCCATGAAACCGTCGGACATCGCCCGCCAGGGCATCGCGCGCACCTTCCAGAACATCGCCCTGTTCGAGGGCATGTCGACGCTCGACAACATCATGTCCGGGCGCCTGACGCTGATGAAGACCAACATGCTCCAGCAGGCCATGTGGTGGGGCGCGGCGGAGCGCGAGGAGATCGAGCACCGCGAGAAGGTCGAGAAGGTCATCGATTTTCTCGAGATCCAGCACATCCGCAAGACCCCGGTGTCGCGCCTGCCCTACGGGCTGCAAAAGCGGGTGGAACTGGGCCGCGCGCTGGCCGCCGAGCCCAAGCTGCTGCTGCTCGACGAACCCATGGCCGGCATGAATGTCGAGGAGAAAGAGGACATGTGCCGCTTCATCCTCGACGTGAACGACGAATTCGGCACGACGATCGCGCTGATCGAGCATGACATGGGCGTGGTGATGGACATCGCCGACCGGGTGGTGGTGCTCGACTACGGCAAGAAGATCGGCGATGGCACCCCGCGCGAGGTGCGCGCCAACCAGAACGTGATCGACGCCTATCTCGGCGTGAGCCACGATTGAGGACGCCAGCATGAGCATCGAAATTCTCTACACCCTGGAAGTGATCCTCAACGGGCTGATGGCCGGGATCATGTATTCGCTGGTCGCCCTCGGCTTCGTGCTGATCTACAAGGCGTCGGGCATCTTCAACTACGCGCAGGGGGTCATGGCGCTGTTCGCGGCGATGACCCTGGTGGCGTTCCAGAAAGGCCAGGTGCCGTTCGCGCCGCTGATCGACGCCATGTTCGGGGTGAACGTCCACACATTCGGCTTCGAACTGCCCGCGGTGGCGGCCATCGTGCTGACGCTGGGGGTGATGGTGCTGTTCGCGATCATCGTCGAACGGGTGATCCTCAAGCATCTGGTCAATCAGGCCCCGATCATCCTGTTCATGGCGACCATCGGGCTGGCCTATTTCATGGAGGGGTTCGGCGACCTGATGTGGGGCTCCGACATCAAGAAGCTGGACGTGGGCATCCCCTCGGGCGGATCGCGATGGCTGGAGGACCTGAGCATCGGCTGGGCGGCCGAGGGCCAGGACTACTACGGCATGTATATCGACGTGCTCGACGTCTGGGCCACGGTGGTGGCGGTGCTGCTGGTGGCGGCGCTGACGCTGTTCTCGCAATACACCTCCACCGGGCGGGCGTTGCGCGCCGTGGCCGATGACCATCAGGCGGCGCTGTCCGTGGGCATCAGCCTGCGCACCATCTGGGTCATCACCTGGGCGATCGCCGGCTTCGTGGCGCTGGTCGCGGGCATCATGTGGGGCGCCAAGTCCGGCGTGCAGTTCTCGCTGTCGCTGATCGCGCTGAAGGCGCTGCCGGTGCTGATGCTGGGCGGCTTCACCTCGATCCCCGGGGCCATCGTCGGCGGGCTGATCATCGGCGTTGGCGAAAAGCTGTTCGAATTCTCCATCGGCCCGATGATCGGCGGCGCAACCGAAAACTGGTTCGCCTACGTGCTGGCGCTGGTGTTCCTCGTGTTCAGGCCGCAGGGCCTGTTCGGCGAAAAAATCATCGAGAGGGTCTGAGCCCATGTTTTATCGCGAAGCCGGCGATTTCAAGACCACCTACGCCGATGACAGCCAGACCTTTCCCATCGCCTTCGACCGCTGGCGCTACTACGGCGTGCTGATCGTGGCCTTTCTCGTCGTGCCGTTCCTGATCAACGATTACTGGGCCAGCGCGGTGATCGTGCCGTTCCTGATCTGGTCGATCGCGGCGATCGGGCTCAACATCCTCACCGGCTATTGCGGGCAGGTGTCGCTGGGCACAGGCGGCTTCATGGCGGTGGGGGCCTTCGCCGCCTACAAGCTGATGACCGCGTTCCCCGGCCTCAACATCTTTTTCGTGGTGCTGATCTCGGGCGTGATCACCGCCCTCGTCGGGATCGGCTTCGGCCTGCCGTCGCTGCGCATCAAGGGATTCTACCTGGCGGTGGCGACGCTGGCCTCGCAGTTCTTCCTGGTCTGGCTGTTCAACAAGGCGCCGTGGTTCTACAACTATTCGGCGTCGGGCCAGATCACGGCCCCCGAACGCACGGTGTTCTCGATCCCGGTGATCGGCCCGCACGCGGCGCCCTGGGCCACCTACCTGTTCTGCCTGGTCTTCGTGTTCCTGATGGCCTGGATGGCGCGCAACCTCACGCGCGGCAAGACCGGGCGCAGCTGGATGGCGATCCGCGACATGGACATCGCCGCCGAGATCATCGGCGTGAATTCGCTGAAGGCCAAGCTGACGGCGTTCGGGGTGTCCTCGTTCTACATCGGCGTCGCCGGGGCGCTGTTCTTCACCGCCTATCTGGGCGCGGTCGAAGTCACCGAGGCCTTCGGCATCAGCCAGTCCTTCCTGGTGCTGTTCATGGTCATCATCGGCGGGCTCGGGTCGATCTTCGGCAGTTTCGCCGGCGCGGCCTTTCTGGTGCTGATGCCGGTGCTGCTCAAGAACGTCTTGGTCGGCGGGCTCGGGTGGCCTACAGATATTGCCGAGAATTTCCAGTTCATCATTGTGGGCGGGCTGATCGTCGCGTTCCTGATCGCCGAACCGCACGGACTGGCCCAGCTCTGGCGGGTCGCCAAGGACAAACTGCGCCTGTGGCCGTTCCCCCACTGATCCGGGCGACGGCGCGCCAAGCCTTCGATCCCGGGTCAGCCGGGGCTGAAAGATCCAACGACGTTTCCGACGACACTCAAGGGAGGTAACCACATGAAACTGACGAAAATCGCGGCGCTGATGGCAGCGGCCGTCATGACCGCGGCGCCCGCGCTGGCGGAACTGACGGTGCCGCTGCTCAGCTACCGCACCGGCCCCTACGCCCCCAACGGCATTCCCTACGCCGACGGGTTCACCGATTACCTGAACCTGCTCAACGAGCGCGACGGCGGCATCGGCGGCGTCAAGGTCAGGGTCTCGGAATGCGAGACCGGCTACAACACCCAGAAGGGCGTTGAATGCTACGAAGCCACCAAGGGCGAGGGCGCGCTGGTCTATCACCCGCTCAGCACCGGCATCACCTACCAGCTGATCCCCAAGGCCTCGGCCGACGGCATCCCGATCCATTCCATGGGCTACGGGCGCACCTCGGCCGCCAACGGCAAGGTGTTCAAGTGGATCTTCAACTACCCGGGCACCTACTGGGACGCGGCCTCGATCATCGTCAAGCACATCAACGACGTTGAAGGCGGCGACCTGAAGGGCAAGAAGATCGCGCTGCTGTATCACAACTCCGCCTATGGCAAGGAACCGATCCGCACGCTTGAGGAACTGTCCAAGAAGCACGGCTACAAGCTGTCGCTGCTGCCCGTCGACCATCCCGGTCAGGAACAGAAATCCCAGTGGCTGCAGATCCGCCGCGAACGCCCCGACTACGTGATCATGTGGGGCTGGGGCGTGATGAACCAGGTCGCGATTCAGGAGGCCGTGAACATCCGCTTCCCGATGGACAAGTTCATCGGCGTCTGGTGGTCGGGTTCCGAGAACGACGTGGGCCCGGCGGGCGACGGCGCCACCGGCTACAAGTCCATCGCCTTCCACGCGCCGGGTTCCGATTTCCCGCTGTTCGACGACATGAAGAAATACATCGTGGACGCGGGCAAGGCGGCTGGCGACGGATCCCATGTGGGCGAGGTGCTGTATAACCGCGGCATGTATGCGGCGATCACCGTGGCCGAGGGCATCCGCACCGCCCAGAAGCTGCACGACACCGCCCAGATCACCCCGGCGATGATGCGCGACGGCATGGAGGCCACGTTGATCGACGAGGCGCGCTGGGCCGAAATCGGCCTGCCGAACTTCGCCCCGACGGTGCAGGTGACCTGCGCCAACCATGGCGGGCCGGGGCTCGGCGCCATTCAGCAGTGGGACGCCAAGACCAAGACCTGGACCCTGATCACCGATTTCGTCGGCTCGGACCGGGACATCGTCGATGCGCTGATCGAGGAGGACTCGGCGGCCTACGCGGCCGAGAACAACGTCACGCCGCGCGACTGCAAGTGACCTGAAGAACCGGCGCCCCGGCCGGTCGGGCCGGGGCGCCTTCGCTGCTCATTCGTTTTGACATTTGACCGATCGCCGCCCGGTCGCAGTGACCGGGCCGGCGCAGACGCAACAGGCGGGTCCGGCGCGCGACGCGGCGCCGGACCCAAGCCAGGGGAAGGCGCGGGATGAACGTGATGACCGGGGCGGACCAGCCCAAAGGACAGGCGCCGGTCGGCGCCGACACCCTGCTGGAAGTCAACAACATCGAGGTGATCTACAATCACGTGATCCTCGTGCTGAAGGGCGTCAGCCTGCATGTGCCCAAGGGCGGCATCACCGCGTTGATGGGCGGCAACGGCGCCGGCAAGACCACGACGCTGAAGGCGATCTCCAACCTGCTGCATTCCGAACGCGGCGAGGTCACCAAGGGCTCGATCTCCTATCGCGGCGAACCGATCGCCGATCTGGACCCGGCGACGCTGGTCAAGCGCGGCGTCATCCAGGTGATGGAGGGGCGCCACTGCTTCGAACATCTCACCATCGAGGAAAACCTGCTGGCCGGCGCCTACACCCGCACCGAGGGGGCGGCGGCGATCAGGCAGGATCTGGAGATGGTCTACGACTATTTCCCGCGCCTCAAGGAACGGCGCAAATCCCAGGCCGGCTACACCTCGGGCGGCGAACAGCAGATGTGCGCCATCGGCCGGGCGATGATGTCGCGCCCGGAGACCATCCTGCTCGACGAACCCTCCATGGGGCTCGCGCCGCAGCTGGTCGAGGACATTTTCCAGATCGTCAAGGCGCTGAACGAAAAGGAAGGCGTGTCCTTCCTGCTTGCCGAACAGAACACCAACGTGGCGCTGCGCTACGCCCATTACGGCTACATCCTGGAAAGCGGCCGCGTGGTGATGGACGGCGCCGCGGCGGAATTGCGGGAAAACCAGGACGTGAAGGAATTCTATCTCGGCATGTCCGAGGGAGGGCGCAAGAGCTTTCGCGACGTGCGCTCGTATCGCCGCCGCAAGCGCTGGCTCAACTGATCCGGGCCGGCGCAGGCGCGCCCAAGCCCCCCCAGCCCATGTTTCGCGCGCGCTTGGCATCCACGGCCTTTTCGCCGGCGCGGCGGCTGATGGCGGCGCGTCCCGGCGGCGCCGCCGCTTACCAGACGGGCCCGGCCCGACAGCAGTCCCGGAGACAGCCATGACCGACTTCTTTGACGCGCTCGAAGCCCGCTCGCCCGCGGCGCGGGAGGCCGATCTCGCCGCCGCGCTGCCCGCGCAGATCGCCCGCGCGCAGGCCCGCGCGCCCGGCATGGCGGCGCATCTGCGGGGCGTGGACGCGGGCGCGGTGACCGATCGCGCGGCGCTCGCGGCGCTGCCGGTGCTGCGCAAGTCCGATCTGGGCGCGGCGCAAATGGCGCGAAAGCCGTTTGGCGGCTTCGCCGCCGCCGGCGTCACCGGGCTGCGTCACGTGTTCCAGTCCCCGGGCCCGATCTACGAGCCGGGCGGCGACGCGCCCGACTGGTGGCGTCTGGGTCGATTCCTGCACGCCGCGGGGATCGGCGCGGAGGACATCGTGCAGAACTGCTTTTCCTATCACCTCACCCCGGCGGGGATGATGTTCGAGAACGGCGCCGCGGCGGTGGGCGCGACCCTGCTGCCCGCGGGCACCGGCCAGACCGAATTGCAGGTCCGCGCCGCCGCCGATATCGGCACGACGGCCTATGCGGGCACGCCGGACTATCTGAAGATCATCCTCGACAAGGCCGAGGCCATGGGCGTCGATCTGTCCTCGATCCGCAAGGCGGTGGTGGGCGGCGGCGCGCTGTTCCCGTCGCTGCGCCAGGAATACGCCGATCGCGGCATCGCCTGCATGCAATGCTACGCCACCGCCGATCTGGGCAACATCGCCTATGAAAGCCCGGCCATGGAGGGCATGATCGTCGACGAAGGCGTGATCGTGGAGATCGTGCGCCCCGGTTCCGGCGACCCGGTGGCCGAGGGCGAGGTCGGCGAGGTGATCGTCACCACGCTCAACCCCGACTACCCGCTGATCCGCTTCGCCACCGGCGACCTGTCGGCGGCGATGCCCGGGCAAAGCCCCTGCGGGCGCACCAACATGCGCATCAGGGGCTGGATGGGGCGCGCCGACCAGACCATCAAGATCAAGGGCATGTTCGTGCGCCCCGAGCAGGTCGCCGCGCTGGTGGCCCGCCATGGCGAGATCATCCGCGCCCGGGTCATCGCCAGCCGCGTCGGCGAACAGGATTCCATGCTGGTGCAGGTCGAGACCGAGACCGGCGACGCGGGCTTCGCCGAGGCCGTCGCCGCCAGCGTGACCGCGACGCTGAAGCTGAAAGGCGCGGTCGAACTGGTCGCCCCCGGCGTCCTGCCCAATGACGGCAAGGTGATCGAGGACGCCCGCAGCTACGATTGAATCCTTTGCATGCGGCCGGCGCCCGCCGCGCGCCGGCCCGCCGGCTTCGAATCGGCGATGCCCGCGGCAAGCGAAAGGGCCGCGCCTCGGTCAGGAGGCGCGGCCCTTTTCGGTTCGCTCACGTCGCGCCGGCGCGGCGTTCAGCCCTGGCGGGCCTTGAAGCGACGCTGGGTCTTGTTGATCACATAGACGCGGCCCTTGCGGCGCACGACGCGGCAATCGCGATGGCGCGCCTTCAGGGAGCGAAGCGAATTCTTGACTTTCATTCTCTCTCTCCGTGGCGGTTGGCGCGGCGCATCGGGGGCGTCCCGACGACTCGCCCGATGGTCTGGCCGGGCCAGGGGGCCGATCGGGGCGGCGCCTGAAAATAACAAGTCCCGGGCGCGACAACGTCCGGGTTGCAGGTGTTTAGCGAAGGATTCGCGCCAGTGCAAGGGTTGGCGTATGCATGGATGCGCGGCATGACCGCGCCCGTGCAGGCCGAAGGAAACCCGCGATGATCGCCGTGATTTTCGAACTGACCCCCGACCCCGAACAGCGGCAGGCCTACCTGGCCCGCGCCGCCGAACTGAAGCCGCTGCTGGAACGAATGGACGGCTTCCTGTCGGTGGAGCGCTTCGAAAGCCTCGCCGCGCCGGGCAAGCTGCTGTCGCTGTCCTTCTGGCGCGACGAGGCCGCGGTGCGCGCCTGGCGCGAGACCATGGCCCATCGCGAGGCCCAGAGCGCCGGGCGGGCGGGGCTGTTCCTCGGCTATCGCCTGCGCGTCGCCGCGGTGCTGCGCGATTACGGCATGGAAACCCGCGACGAGGCGCCCGCGGACAGCCGCGCCGCCCATGACGGCTGATCCGCGATGCTGGCCCCGCATGCCGCCCCGGGCCTGACCCGGGGGGCGCCGCCCGGCGCCGCGCCGGCCTAACGGATCATCTGCGGGACGGGTGCGGGGATCGGGGCGTCGGGCTCGCCCCGGGCCGCGTGGGATGGCGGCGCCATGTGGCGCATGTAGCGTTTTTCCAGCAGCCGGAAGATGCCGATCAGCGTGAAGGTGATGGTCATGTACAGCGCCGCCGCTGTCAGGAACCCCTCATAGGCCACGTAATACTTGGCGTTCAGCGTGCGCCCGGCGCCGAGAATGTCCTGGATGGTGATCACCGAGGCCACCACCGACCCGTGCAGCATGAACACGATTTCATTGGAATACTGCGGCATCGCCCGGCGCATCGCCGAGGGCAGCAGGACCAGCCAGGTGATCTGGCGCGGGGTGAAGCCCAGCGCCGCGCCGGCCTCCAGTTCGCCCTTGGGGGTGGTCTGGAAGGCGCCGCGCAGGATCTCCGTCGCATAGGCCCCGGAATTCAGCGAGAACGCGATCAGCGCGCACCACCAGGCCTCCTTGAAGATCACCCAGGCCCAGGTTTCGCGAATGATGTCGAGCTGCGCCAGCCCGTAATAGATCAAGTAGGTCTGCACCAGCAGCGGCGTGCCGCGAAACACGTAGGCGTAGCCCCTGGCGATGCGATGGCCGGGGCCCTTGCGCCAGATCGACAGCGCGCAGGGCAGGGCGATCAGGAACCCGAACAGCAGCGACAGGAAGGTCAGCTCCAGCGTCGTCCAGACGCCGCGCGCGAACAGATCCCAGTTTTCGAGGGTGAGGCTGATATCCATGCTCAGGTCCTCTCGGCGAGGCTGAAGCGGTCCTCGGCGCGCGCGATCAGCCAGTTGGACACCGAGGTGATGGCCAGATAGACGAGGATCACCGCGATGAAGAACAGGAACGGTTCGCGCGTGGTCTTGCCGGCCTTGTCGGCCAGCCCCACCAGATCGTTGAGCCCGATCACCGACACCACGGCGGTGGATTTGACCAGCACCTGCCAGACATTGCCGTAGCCCGGCAGCGCGAAGCGGATCAGCTGCGGGCCGGTGACGGCCCAGATGGTGGCGAAATGGCTGAGCCCCAGCGCCGAGGAGGCCTCGCCCTGGCCCCTGGGCACGGTCAGATAGGCGCCGCGGAAGGTCTCGGTCAGATAGGCGCCGTAGATGAAGCCGATCGAGGCCACCCCGGACCAGAATTTCGATATCTCGATGTAGTCCCAGTCGAATGCCGCGCCGATCTGATTGATCAGCCGCTGGCCGCCGAAATAGATCAGCAGGATCAGCACCAGGTCCGGCACCCCGCGCACGATGGTGGTGTAGGCGAAGGTGACGCTGCGCGCGATCGGTCCGCCGCCCAGCCGCGCCACCGCCCCCAGCGCCCCCAGCGTGGTCGCCAGCAGCAGCGAGATCACCGCCAGCGCGATGGTGACCAGCGCGCCGCTGGCCAGCAGCGGAACGTATTCAAGCAACGGTTCCATGTGCGCGGGACTCCCCGGTCGGGCGGCGGGTTCGATGCGGATCGAACCTCGGCTCAGGCGCCGGGCCTTGCGCCCGGCGCCGTTGACGCGGCGCCGCCCGCCGTCCCGCGACGGGGCGAGGGGCGGCGCGAAGGGCGGTCAGCCGCCGTAGATGTCGATGGCGAAATACTTCTTCTGGAGCGTGTCGTATTCGCCGGAGGCGCGGATCGCCTTGATCGCCGCGGACCAGTTGTCCTTCATGCTGTCGCCCTTGCGCACGCCGATCCCGGCGCCCTCGCCGAAATATTTCGGGTCGGAGTAATCCTGGCCGTGAAAGGCGAATCCCTTGCCCGCGTCGGTCTTGAGAAACCCTTCGTCCATGGCCAGCGCATCGGCCATGATCGCGTCGACGCGCCCGACGCCAAGGTCGAGATAGGCCTCGTCCTGGGTGCCGTAGAGCTTCAGCTCCGTGTCCGGCATCTCGGCGTTCATGAAATCGTGATAGATGGTGCCGCGCTGCACGCCCACGACCTTGTCGGCGAGGCCGGCCTTGTCAAAGCTCCAGTCGGCATCCGCCTTGGCCACGAAACGCCCCGGCGAATTGTAGTATTTTTCCGAAAAGTCGATGATCTTCTGGCGGTCCGGGGTGATCGACATGGACGCGATGATGGCGTCGCATTTGCGTTCCAGCAGCGCCGGGATGATGCCGTCCCATTCGGTCTGCACCATGTCGCAGCTCTTGCCCATTTCGGCGCAGAGCGCGTTGGCGATGTCGATGTCAAAGCCCTTGAGTTCGCCCGACGGGGTGGTTTCGGAAAACGGCGGATAGGCGCCCTCGACGCAGATCTTCAGATCGGCCGCGCCGGCCGCGGACACCGTCAGGCCAAGCGCAAGGCCCAGAACGGCGCTGGCTGCGAATAGATGCTTCATGGGAGTCTCCCTGTTGTTTTTCTCCGCCTCATCCTTAAGGGCGGCCCGGTGATGGTCAACCGGGGCTGGGGCCGAAACCTGGATTTCAGGCCCCGATTCGGCGTGGTTTTTCGTTTTGCGACGCCTGGCGCCCGCATGAAAAACGGCCCGGCGCGAGGCCGGGCCGCAGAAGCGGGAGGTCTGGGGGAACCGGTTCCGGCGCGGTCTTCGGTTATGCCTGTTCCGAAGTTGCCATGCGCGCGGCGCCCTGCGGCGGTCACATGATCTGCGATCCCTTGCCGAATTCGGGATAGGCCTCGAGCCCCAGCTCCGAGGCGTCGAGCCCGAGCGCCTCGTCCTCGGCGCTGACCCGGACGCCCACCGTCCTGGCCAGCAGCAGCCAGATGACGCCGGAGACCGCGAACACGAAAACGCCGATCGCGGCGATGCCCAGCAACTGGCCGCCAAGGGTCGCGTCCGGGTTGGTGAACACCACCGCGACGGTGCCCCAGATTCCGGCGAACAGATGCACCGGGATGGCGCCGACCACGTCGTCGATCTTCAGCCGGTCGAGCATCGGCACCGCCAGCACCACAAGCACGCCGCCCGCGGCGCCGATCAGCGTCGCCGCGCCCAGCCCGGGGGTCAGCGGTTCGGCGGTGATCGACACCAGCCCGGCCAGCGCGCCGTTCAGCACCATGGTGAGGTCGATCTTGCCGTATTTCAGCTGGGTGAGGATCATCGCCGCGATCGCCCCGCCCGCCGCCGCGGTGTTTGTGTTGGCGAAGATGCGCGACACGTCCGCCGCGTCCCCCACCGAGCCCAGCGCCAGCTGCGAGGCGCCGTTGAAGCCGAACCAGCCCAGCCACAGGATGAAGGCGCCCAGCGTCGCCATGGGCAGATTGTTGCCCGGCATGGGGTGCACGCGGCCGTTCTTGTACTTGCCGATGCGCGCGCCGAGGATCAGCGCCCCCGACAGCGCCGCCCAGCCGCCCACCGAATGCACCAGCGTCGAGCCGGCGAAATCCTGGAACACCTGCCCGAAGGTCGACATCATGAACCCGTCGGCGTCCTCGTTGGCGAGCCAGCCGCCGCCCCATTTCCAGCTTGCCTGGATCGGGTAGATCAGCGCCGTCAGCGTCAGCGTGAAGGCCATGAAGGGCCACAGCTTGATGCGCTCGGCCAGCGTGCCCGACACGATCGACGCGGTGGTGGCGCAGAACATCAGCTGGAAGAAGAAATCCGAGGCGGTGGAGGCGTAGCCCAGATCATCGGCCTTGTCGGGGGACACGCCGACGGGTTCAAGCTCGGTGAGGCCGAAGGCGCCGATCACGCCGTCAAGGGACCATCCGTCGCCGGGATACATCAGCTTGTAGCCGATCAGGTAGTAGGCGACGGCGGCGATGGCGAACAGCGTGATGTTCTTGGTGAGCTGCATGGTGACGTTCTTGGAGCGCACCAGCCCGGCTTCGAGCATGGCGAAGCCCGCGGCCATCCACATCACCAGAATGCCGCCGATCAGGAACAGCAGCGTGTTGAAGACGAAGACGGAATGCGCGGGCACCAACACCGGCGCGGGGTCCTGCTGCGCCAGCGCCGGGGCGGCGGCCAGCGCCAGCGGCCCGGCGATGAGGGCGGTTGTCTTGAGCATTTGGAAATCCTTGCAGACAGGTTGGTTGGATGGCGGGGCGGGGCGGGTCAGATCGCCTCGGCGCCCTGCTCGCCGGTGCGCACGCGCAGGGCCTGTTCGACGTCGAGCACGAAGATCTTGCCGTCGCCGATCTTGCCGGTCCTGGCGGCGCCGGCGATGACCTCGGTCACGCGGTCCGCATCGGCGGCGTCGACGACGATCTCCAGCTTGATCTTGGGGATGAAATTCACGACGTATTCCGCGCCGCGGTAGATTTCGGTGTGCCCGGCCTGCCGGCCATAGCCCTTGACCTCGGACACCATGAGCCCCTGAACGCCCGCGTCGGTGAGCGCCTCGCGCACCTCCTCGAGCTTGAATGGTTTGATGACGGCGATGATGAGCTTCATTCCGCTCCCTCTGCTGTTGGCGATGCGTATTGCATGCAGAAGGCATTTCAAGTTTCAGGCCAATTTTTAATCAGTCTTGTAAATAACTGAAAAATAGTAAAAAAATATCGAAATACCAAATGAGACCATTCCGAAATCGGCGCAAGTCGCCATAAAAATAAGCAAAAAATAATATATGACTAAGAAATATGCATCCAGTTGGCGCGGCGCCGCGAAAACGTCGCTCCACAAATCGGCCATGCTGGCGTAGTCTGTTGCCGGCGACAATGCGCTCGGTCGAGCAGGCCGAATCCCTCCGTCGAAACCGATGGCGACAAAGAACAAAGAGCGTGGCGCGAAAACGAAAATCAGCCGCCCGGGCGGAGCCGCCCGTGTCGCGGCGCGACCGATCCCCGAAACCCGCCGCCGGCGGGCCCGCGCGCCTGCGCGCCAAGGGCAAGGGCAAGGACAAGGGCGCATCGCGGCGGCGCGGCGGCTGGCTGGATCGCGGCGTGCGCGCCGCGGTGCTGTTCGCCGGGCGGTGGATCTGGCGGCTGGGCTCGCGTTTTGCGCTTGGCCTGGCGTTGATGCTGGCGGCGGCCACCGTCTGGTTTCTCACCCAGCTGCCCGAGGCCCGCGCGCTGCTCGACGGGCGGGACCGCGGCTCGGTGACGCTGCTCGATCGCAACGGCGACGTGTTCGCCTGGCGCGGCGAGCAGTTCGGCGGGGCGCTGCGGGCGGGCGAGGTCTCGCCCTATCTGGTCAACGCGGTGATCGCCACCGAAGACCGCCGGTTCTGGGATCATTTCGGCATCGACCCGCTGGGGCTGGCGCGCGCCATATACGCCAATTTCATCGCCGGCGGGCTGGTGCAGGGGGGCTCGACGCTCACCCAGCAGACCGCCAAGAACGTTTTCCTCAGCAACGAGCGTTCCCTGGAGCGCAAGCTCAAGGAGCTGCCCATGGCGCTGGCCATGGAGCTGAAATACACCAAGGAGGAGATCCTTTCGATCTACCTCAATCGCGTGTATCTCGGCGCCGGCGCCTACGGGTTCGAGGCCGCCGCCCAGCGCTATTTCGGCATTTCCGCGCGCGAGGTCAGCCCGGCGCAGGCGGCGATGCTGGCGGGGCTGCTGAAGGCGCCCTCGCGCTATGCGCCGACCTCGGATCTCGACCAGGCGCAAAGCCGCGCGGCGGTGATCGTCGGGCTGATGCGCGATCAGGGCTATCTGAGCGCGGCGCAGGCGGCGCGGGCGCTGGCCAGCCCGGCGGCGCTGTCGCGCGCCGCCTCGGCCCGCGCGGGGGGCTATTTCGCCGATTGGGTGATGGAGGCCGGGCCGGCCTATCTGACCGGGCAAACGGCCGAGGACGTGCGCATCGCCACCACCTTTGACCCGGCGGTGCAGCGGGCGGCGGAGGCGGCGCTGGACTGGGTGTTCGAAAACCGGGTGCGCCCCGGGTCAAGGGCGCAGGCGGCGGTGGTGGTGATGTCGCTGGACGGCGCGGTGCGCGCCATCATCGGCGGGCGCAACGACGGCGGCGGCGCGGGGCGCTTCAACCGCGCGACCCAGGCGCGCCGCCAGCCGGGATCGGCCTTCAAGCCCATCGTCTACGCCGCGGCGCTGGAGGCCGGGGCCATGCCCGGCGAGGTGATCGAGGACCGCCCGATCGCCATCAAGGGCTGGCGGCCGAAGAATTACGGCGGCGGCTTCGCCGGGCGGGTGACGCTGACCGACGCGCTGGCGCGCTCGATCAACACCGTGGCGGTGCGGCTGTTCCAGCGGGTGGGATCGGCGCGGGTGCGCGAAACCGCCCGGCGCCTCGGCGTGACCTCGCCGCTGGCGCCGGGGCCGGCGACGGCGCTGGGCGCCTCGGAGGCGACGCTGATCGAGATGACCGGCGCCTATGCCGCCATCGCCCGCCACGGGTTGCGGAGCCTGCCCTACGGGGTGCGCAAGATCACCCTGCTGGGCGACAGGACGCCGCTGATGGCGCGCGGCGCGGCGCGCGATCGGCAAGCCATCGACGCGACGGCGGCGCGGCGGCTGACCGGCATGCTGGAGCAAGTGATCCTGCGCGGCACCGGCCGGCGCGCGGCGTTGGGGCCGCGCCCGGCCGCGGGCAAGACCGGCACCACGCAGGCGGCGCGCGACGCCTGGTTCATCGGGTTCACCGGCGATTTCGTCACCGGCGTGTGGATGGGCTATGACGACAACACGCCGCTGACCGGGGTCACCGGCGGCGGGCTGCCCGCGGCGATCTGGCGCGAGACCATGCTGCGCGTGCATGAAGGCCGCCCCATCCGCCCGCTCGACGCGATCCCCCCCGAAGGGCCCGGCCTTGGCCGCGAGACCATCGCCGGGATCGAGGCGGCGGGCGACGCGGCGGGGCGGGCGCTCGGCGAGGTGGCGGATTTCGTCGGGCGCGGCGTGCGGCAGGCGGCGGATCTGATCGGCGGGTCGGCTGGGTCGGGCGGGTCGGGCGGGTCGGGCGCCGGCGTTGGCGGCGGCGCCGATCGCTGAGGCGCCCTGCCGGCGCGGTCAGGGCGCGGCGTCGAATCGGAACCGATGCAGCCCGGCGCCGTGGCGTTTCAGCCAGTCGCGCTGTTCGCGCCAGTCGGGGCGGATGCGCTCCACCAGCGCCCAGAAGGCGGGCGCGTGGTTCATCTCCACCAGATGCGCCGCCTCATGCGCGGCCACGTAGTCGAGCACCGCCGGCGGCGCCATCGCCAGCCGCCAGCTGAACGACAGGTTGCCGTTGGCGCTGCACGATCCCCAACGGCTGCGCGTGTCGCGCAGCGCGATGCGCCCCGGCGCCCGGTCCAGCATGGCGGCGTAGCGCGCGGCGGCGGGGGCCAGCGCGTCGCGGGCCTCGGTTTTCAGGAAGGCCAGCGCCCGGCGCGCGGCGGTCTCGGGCGGGCCGGGGACCTCCAGTCGGTCGGCGTTGACCCGGGGCGCGCGGCGGCGCGGGCCGGGGGTCGCGGTCAGGCGCAGATCCTCGCCGCGCACCGGCAGCCACACGCCGTCGGCCACCTGCGTCGCGCCCGGCGCGCGCGCCAGCGCGCCCGCCAGCCAGTCAGACTGGCGCAGCAGGAACATGCGCGCCTGCGCCAGCGGCGCGCGGCTCGGCAGGGTGAGGGTGGGGCGCCCGTCGACGCGGCTCACCGACAGGGTGAGCCGGCGGGCGCGGGACGAGCGGCGCAGTCGCACGCTCACCGGCGGATGGTCGAGTGTCAGATGCTCGACCATCGCGGCTCAGGCGCGCGCGCGCGCGGCGCTCATTCGGCGGCCCGGATCGGGGTGACGTTCGCCGCCGGCGCGGCGACGGGCGCGGCGACCGGCGCGCGATGCGCCTGGATGAAGGCCTGCACCTTCGGCTGGATGTTCTGGCGCCAGCGCGATCCGTTGAACACCCCGTAATGCCCGACCTTTTCCTGTTCGTGATGCAGCTTCATGGCCGCAGGCAGGTTGACGCACAGGTCATGGGCGGCGCGGGTCTGGCCCAGCCCGGTGATGTCGTCCTTCTCGCCCTCGACGGTCATCAGCGCGATGTCGGCGATGCATTCGGGGCGCGCCGGCCGGTCGCCGCGATACAGGTATCTGCCCTCGGCCAGCAGGTGTTTCTGGAACACCCGCTCGATGGTCTGGAGGTAGAAATCGGCGGTCAGATCCATCACCGCGAGGTATTCGTCGTAGAAGCTGCGATGCGCGGCGGCGGAATCGCCGTCGCCCTTGATCAGGTGGCGAAACTGGTTCACATGCGCGTCCACATGGCGGTCGAGATTCATCGCCATGAAGCCCGAGAGCTGCAGGAAACCCGGATAGACCCGGCGCATGAACCCCATGTTCGGGTAGGGCACGGTGACCACGACGTTTTTCTCGAACCAGCTCAGCGGGCGCTGCGTCGCCAGTTCGTTGGGCTGCTTGGGATTGCGCGTGGTGTCGATGGGCGAGCCCATCAGCGTGACCGAGGCCGGGCGGCAGGGATCCGCATCCTCGGCCATCATCGACGCGGCGACCAGCATCGGCACGCCCGGCTGACACACCGCAAGCACCGCGGGCCGCTCGCCGCCCTCGCCCAGAAACCGGCAGAAATCAATCAGATAGTCCACGTAGTCGTCGAGGTCGAAGCGCCCTTCGGTCAGCGGCACGTTGCGCGCATCGGTCCAGTCGGTGATGTAGACGTCATGGCCGATCAGCATCTTTTGCACGGTGCCGCGCAGCAGGGTGGCGAAATGGCCGGACATGGGGGCGATGATCAGCACCTTGGGCTGCGCGCCCTCGGCCACGCCTTCACGCCGGAAATGCCGCAGATCGCAGAACGGGCGGGTGCGCGCGACCTCCTCGGTCACCGCGTGGGATCGGCCGTCGATCTCCACCGCGTCGATGCCGAAATCCGGCTTGCCGTAGCGCCGCGTGGCGTTCACGAACATCTCGAACGCCGCCGCGGTCGCGCGGGCCTGATAGGTCATGGACATCGGGTTCATCGGGTTGCGCAGCGCCCGCTGACCCATCTGCGCCGCCGCGCGCATGGGCGAGATGGCGGCGTGCGTGAGTTCATAGGCGTAGTACAGCATGAAGTCGGCCCCGCGTTTCGCGCCGTGTTCGATCCGGCGTTAACGATAATCCACATTCGTTCATATTCCATTTACGGCGAAGCTAGGCGCTTGTCGCGCTGCACACAAGATTTTTTTGCAAGTGCACAAACAAGTTTCCGCGCCGGCGCAGCGGGCGGCCCGCGCAGGATCCGCGCGGGATCCGCGCGCGCGCGCCAGGCGCAGGGCGCCGCGGCGCCGGTTTGCGTTTGACAGCCTCGCGAACATGTGTCAGCAGGCGCGTTCGCAACTTTGATGATCTCCGGCGCCGCCGCGCGCGGATCCGGACGAAATGGGGGTCTCGATGGCCAAGGCTGAATGGGGCGTCAAACGCGTGTGCCCGAGTTGCTCGGCGCGTTTCTACGACCTGAACAACGACCCGACCGTATGTCCCGCCTGCGGCGAAAGCCACAAGCTTTCGGCGCTGAGCGCGCGCAAGATCTTCGCGCCGGCGCCGCCGCGCCGCAAGGCCAAGGCCGCGCCCGTGGCGGTCGCCGAGGTCGAAGACGCGAAGCTGATCGACGATGACGAGGATGTCGAGGCCGATCTGAAGGTCGCCGACGACACGCTGCTCGTCGATGACGATGATGACGGGGACGCGCCGATCGCCATCAAGAAGCCCGCCGGAGACGACGAGGACACCTGACCGCCGCCGCGCCCGCCGCGCCTGCTGTCGGCCCGCGCGCCCGGTTGGCGCGCGACGATCGCGGCGCATCGGCCGGGCGCGCGGCGTCTGGCGCGACCACGCGGAAAAGGGCGAATTTTTCGCTTGATACTCCCCGCGCCTCTGCATACACAGCGTCTCAGCCGGAGAGACGCGGGGCAAGGTCCCCGCACCGCGGATCCGGCGACTGGAAATGGGGCCATAGCTCAGTTGGGAGAGCGCTTGCATGGCATGCAAGAGGTCAGGGGTTCGACCCCCCTTGGCTCCACCATTCCCCACCCGGACCATCCGAATCAATCAGCGCCGCATGCGCAGCCCCCACCCCTCCGGCCGCGTTCATTGACGCTTTGCCGCGCCGGTGCTACCGATCGCCTGATTTTCCCGAACGTCATTGGCGGGGGCTGCGGATGGTCGAGATTTCCCTGAAGACCGTCGAGGATATCCAGATCGCGCTTGGCCAGTCGCCGTTTCAGGCGGTTCTGGGCCTGCGCGCGCTGGCTGTCGATCCCGAAGCGGGGGTCGTCGAGATGCTGCTGCCGTTCAAGCCCGCCTTGGCGCGGTCCGCGCGCGGACCGCAGGTGCATGGCGGCGTGGTGGCGTCGATCATCGACATCGCCGGCGACTACGCGCTGTCGACCGGACTTGGCCATTTCGTGCCGACGATCAATCTGCGCACGGATTATCTGCGCCCCGCCGCCGGCGATCTTCGGGTCGTGGCCCGGGCGCTGCGCAAGGGCCGGACCATCGGCCACGCCGATATCGAGGTGTTCGACGCCGAGCGCCGGCTGGTGGCGACGGGGCGGTGCATCTACGCCATGGGGGCGGGCTGACGCGCCAACGCCGCCGCCTATGGCGCGCGATCGAGCAGCCGCAGGCCGGTGACGAGGTCGTCGATCATCGCCGCCAGCGCCGCCTGGCCGTTTTCGCGATTGGCGCGGGTCGGGTCGCCGCGGGCGCCTTGGGCGCTGTGATCGGGGCCCGAAGCGGGGTCGTTCCTGAAAATGCTGGGCTGATAGAAAACCGTGTCGGGCTGCGTCAGCTGATTGCCGTAATCCTCGACCGCCCGGTCGAGCCGCACGGCCTCGGGCTTGATCGCCATGATGATCGAGGTTTCGTGCTCGTCGGCATGGCCGCCGATCTTCTGGGTGAACAGGCCGTCGGTCGCGGCCCCCAGCCGGCGGATGTCGGCCACCGACAGGCGCACGCCATGCGCGGCGAGGATTTCGCGCGCGACGATCTGGATCGGGCCTTCGGTGGAGACGCCGGTGTTGATGATGGCGATCTTTCGCGCGCCCTGCGCGATGAACCCTTCGATGATGTCGCGCAGCAGGGCCATGAAGGTCTCGGCGCGCAGATGCTGGCTGCCGGGGTAGTTGCGAAACGCCGGGTAGTAGCCGAAGCCGACCACCGGCGCGATCAGCGCCGGGATTGCGTCGGCGACGCCTTTCGCCAGCGCCCGGGCCAGCAGGAAATCGGTGTTCATGGGCAGGTGGTGGCCGTGCTCCTTGGACAGGGCGCCGATGGGGATGACCACCTGCGCGCCGCCGGCGATCCAGTCCCGGGCCTCCGGCCAGGTCAGGTCTTCGAGATAGGCCCCGCGGGCGGGGGCCGGGTTCGCGACTTGGGTCAAGTGATTGCCTTCCTATGATCGCCGGTCGATTTCCGTGGCCAGCACGATGGAGGATGTGGTGCGCTCCACGCCGGGCATTTTCCCCAGTTCCCCAAGCAGTTGGTGCAGGTGCGACGGGTTTTCCGCGCCCAGCGTCGCGATCAGGTCATAGGCGCCGGACACCGCGTAGCAGACCTCGACCTCGGGCATGGCCTTCAGATGGGTGATGATGGTCTTGCTCATCTTCGGGCTGGTGGTGATGCGCACCACCGCGCGCAGCCGGTCGACGCCCGCGCCGGCGCCGAGCTTGACCATGTAGCCGGCGATGGCGCCGTTGCGCTCCAGCTTGGTCATGCGTTCCTGAACCGTGGTCCGCGACAGGTTCAGCTTGCGCGCCAGCGAGGCGGTCGGTTCGCGCCCGTTGGATTGCAGCAGCAGAATCAGATCCCGATCAATCTTGTCCATCTGCGCGTCAAACTCCGTCGTTTTGACTTTTTACGCCGAATATCCAGCGTATTGCCGGGTTGAAGCCGAGTTGAGCGCAGATTACGGTAATTCTGCCGAAAAAAAAGCCTGTTCTCGCGCATATCGCCGATCTGAATTCGCGGCGGCGGGGGAGCCATAACAGCAGCAAAGTCTCGAATCGGCGGCGCTATCGGCAGCGCCGCTTTCCAGAGCTTCGCAACAGGGGGTGGAATACTTATCATGCACAGGAAGACATCGTTGTTTTTCAGCGCGCTGGCCTTCGCCGCCGGCATGGCGCTGTCGACGACCGGCATTGACGCGAAAACCTTGCGCACCAATATCGGCGCCGACGCCAAGACGCTCAACCCGATCCAGAATTCCGAACTGATCTCGGGGCGGATCATCTCCAACATCTACGAAACCCTGACCACGCTGGATGTCGACGGCAACGTCGTGCCGGGGCTGGCGGTGTCGTGGGAAGGCTTCGACGACGGCAAGGGGTTCCGCTTCGCCCTGCGCGAGGGCGTCAAGTTCCATTCCGGCCGGACGATGACCTCGGCGGATGTGAAATGGACCTTCGAACAGGTGCTCACGCCCGAAAAGAAGGGCGGCCTGATGGTCGATTCCCTTGATCGCATCGTCGGCGCGCAGGCCATGCTCGACGGCGCCGCCACCGAACTGGCGGGGTTCAAGATCATCGACGATCTGAATTTCGAGGTGCGCTTCAAGCAGCCCGTCGTGGTGTTTCCGCTTTACGAGCTGTTCGTGGTGGACAGCGGCATCGAGGCCGAGCTGGGCGCCGACTGGACCCAGAAGGCCTCGGGCGGCACCGGCCCCTTCAAGTTCGCCGGATGGGATCGGGGCGTCGCGGTCAACATCGCGCGCCATGACGATTACTGGCAGGGCGCGGCGACCATCGACGGCGTGTCCTTCCTGGTGGTGCCCAACATCGAGACCGCGCAATCCATGTACGAGGCCGACGAGCTGGACCTGGTCTCGGTGCCGCGCTCCTCGGTCCGCAACGCCATCAAGGACCCGCGCTTTGACGGCCAGCTGATCCAGAAGCCCGCCGCGCAGGTGGCCTATCTGGGCATGAACCAGACCCTCTACGCGCCGTTCAAGGACATCCGGGTGCGCGAGGCGATGGCGATCTCCATCGACCGGGACGCCATGGTCAAGGGGCTTTACGGCGGCGCGGCCTTCCCCGCCTACGGCCAGATCCCGCCGGAATTTCCGGGCTATGACGCCGACACGCCGAAAATCCCCTACGATCCGGACCGCGCGCGCGCGCTGATGGCCGAGGCCGGCTTCCCCGACGGCAAGGGCCTGCCGCCGCTCACCATCCAGGGCACGCCGCGGGACAAGACGCTGCTGGCCTTCTACGCCAACAACTACAACAAGACCCTCGGCATGGACGTGACGGTCAAGGTGGTCGAACGCGGCACCCACATCAAGGACATGAACGGCGGTCAGGTGGCGTTCTTCCCCTGGGGCTGGACTGCGGATTACGCCGATCCCGCGACCTTCCTGCGCGACCTCTACTATTCCAAAAGCAAATGGAACCGGGTGCGCTACAGCAACCCCGCCTATGACGCGCTGATCGACCAGGCGCTGGAGACCGCCGACGACGCGGCGCGCTTCGCGCTCTACAATCAGGCCGATCGGGTGCTGATCAACGATTTCGGCACCATCCCGACGACGGTGCGCATGCAGGTCGGCATCGTCAAGCCTTCGGTCAAGAACGTCCATCTGACGCCCATGGGCTACATGCCCTTCTGGGACGTGACGATCAACTGACCATCGGGGAGGCTGGCCGCGAAACAGGGGAAGAAGCGCAATGCTGATCTACGCCGTCAGGAGGCTTCTGGGCCTGATACCGATCCTCGGCGCGGTTCTTCTTCTGACCTTCGTCGCCAATCATCTGACGCCGGGCGATCCGGTGCTGATCATGCTCGACGACCGTTCAAGCGACGAGGCGCTGGCCGCCTCGCTGCGCCGTCAATACGGTCTGGACCTGCCGCTGTGGCGGCAATTCGTCAACTATGTCAGCGGCGTGTTCGTTGGCGATCTGGGCCTGTCCTACAGATACGTCGGGGTGCCGGTGACCGAAATCATCGCCCCGGGGCTCAGGATCAGCCCGCTGCTGGCGTCGCTGGCGATCCTGATCTCGGCGCCGATCGGGGTGTCGCTGGGGATCTTCACCGCGCTGCGCCACAACAGCTGGGCCGACACCTCGGTCATGCTGCTGCTGCTGGTCGGCATTTCGATCCCCAATTTCGCCATGGCCGCGTTTCTGGTCTACCTGCTGTCGATCCGGCTCGACTGGTTTCCGGTGGCGGGATGGGGAAGCTGGGATCAGGCGGTGCTGCCGGTGCTGCTGCTGTCGCTGCACCCGATCGCCTATCTGGCGCGGCTGAGCCGGACCTACATGCTGGAGGTGCTGGAAAAGGACTATATCCGCACCGCCCGCGCCAAGGGCCTGCGCGAACGGCTGGTGATCAACCGCCACGCGCTGCGCAACGTCCTGGTGCCGCTGGTGACCACGGTGGGGATCATCTTCGGGGTGATGATCACCGGCACCTTCGTCGTCGAGACGATCTTCAACATTCCCGGCCTCGGGCGGCTGGCGATCGATTCGATCTTCGCGCGCGACTACCCGGTGACCATCGCCATCGTGCTGGTGTTCACGGTGATCTATTCGCTGATCAATCTCGGCATCGACCTGCTTTACGGGGTGATCGACCCGCGCATCCGCGTGCTGGGGCGGGACGCCTGAATGGCGGTCATCGGCGACAGCGGCGGGGCGCCGGCGGGCGCGGGCGCGGGCGCGCCGCCGCGCCGCGACTGGCTGCTGAAATTCCGGCGCAGCCGCAACGCGGTGATCGGCGCCGCCATCGTCGGGGCCATCGCGCTGGTGGCGCTGGCGTCCGGGGCGCTCGCGCCGATCGACTACAAGGAAACCGATCTGCTCGCGGTCTGGGCGGCGCCGGGGGGCGATCACCTTCTGGGCGCCGACGAACTGGGCCGCGACATCCTCAGCCGGCTGATCGTGGGCGCGCGGGTGACGCTGATCATCGCGCTGTCGGTGCTGGCCGCGACGATGACCGTCGGCATCGCGCTGGGCATGATCGCGGCCTATTACGGCGGCTGGCTCGACGCGGTCATCATGCGGGTGGTCGACGTCATCTTCGCGTTCCCGGAACTGATCTTCGCGATCCTCGTGGCTTCGGTGATGGGGCCGGGGATGTCGACGGTGATCGTGGCGCTGTCGCTGGTCTGGTGGCCGGGGATCGCGCGGCTGACCCGTTCGCTGGCGCTGTCGGTGCGCGACGAATTGTATGTCGATGCGGCGATCGTCAGCCGCACGCCGTCCTGGCTGATCCTGTGGCGCCACATCCTGCCCAACATCGTCGCGCCGCTGATCGTGCGCGGTTCGGTCGGCGTCGGCTTCATCATCACCGCCGAGGCGACGCTGAGCTTTCTGGGCATCGGCGTGCAGGAACCGCTGCCAAGCTGGGGCGGCATGATCCGCGACGGGCTGGTGTCGCTGCGGCTCGATCCGTATCTGGCGATCTTCAGCAGCTGCGCGCTGGGGATCACCATCATCGGATTCAACCTGCTGGGCGACGGGCTGCGCGACATCTTCGACCCCAAGGGCGGCGGCAAATGAACGACCCGCTGCTGGAAATACGCGACCTGGCGGTGTCCTTCGGCAACCTGCGCGGCGACGTGCGGGTGCTGGACGGGGTGTCGCTGGACGTGGGGCGGGGCGAGATCGTCGGGCTGGTCGGGGAAAGCGGCTCGGGCAAGTCGGTGACCGCGTTCTCGATCATCCGGCTGCTCGGCGCGCAGGGGCGCATCGAGCGCGGCGCCATGGTGTTTGACGGCGCGGATCTGGCGGCGAAGCCGGAACGCGACATGACGGCGGTGCGCGGGCGCGACATCTCGATGATCTTCCAGGAACCCATGACCAGCCTGAACCCGGTGTTCACGATCGGGCTGCAGATCGCCGAGGTGCTGCGCGAGCATCTGGGCCTGAGCCGGCGCGCGGCCGAGGCCCGCGCCGTGGACTTGCTGGACAAGGTCGGCATCCCGGCCCCGGCCGCGCGGCTCAACGACTATCCCCACCAGTTGTCGGGCGGCATGCGCCAGCGGGTGATGATCGCCATCGCGCTGGCCTGCGCGCCGCGGCTGCTGATCGCCGACGAACCCACCACCGCGCTCGACGTGACGGTGCAGGCGCAGATCCTCGACCTGCTGCGCCAGCTGCAGCGCGACAGCGGCATGTCGATCCTGCTGATCACCCATGATTTCGGCGTCGTCGCCGACATCACCGACCGGGTGATCGTCATGTATGCCGGCCAGATCGTCGAGGAGGCCCCCGTGGACGACCTGTTCGCGACGCCGATGCACCCGTATTCCGGCCTGCTGATGCGGTCGATCCCCTCGGTGCGCGCGCGCCGCGCCGAACTGCCGGCGATCCCCGGAAACGCCCCGGCGGCGACCGCCTATCCCCAAGGGTGCCGGTTCCATGACCGCTGCCCGCGCGTGCAGGCCAAATGCCGCGCCCGCATGCCGGAGCTGCAGCCCTGCGGCGATCGCCGGCGGGTGCGCTGCTGGTTCGCGGGGCCGACGCCATGAGCGCCCCCCCCGCCGGACCGATCGT
This sequence comes from Oceanicella sp., assembly GCF_056449545.1. Lineage (NCBI taxonomy): Bacteria > Pseudomonadati > Pseudomonadota > Alphaproteobacteria > Rhodobacterales > Paracoccaceae > Oceanicella > Oceanicella sp. Next base: position 51,240 of record NZ_JBWOMN010000061.1, read on the forward strand.
GCGCGTCGAGGGGCTGACCAAGGTTTTCGGGGTCAGGGCGGCGGCGTTCGGCGGCGCGCGGCGCGCGCTGACGGCGCTGAACGACATCGATCTGGCGATCGAGTCGGGCGAATGCCTCGGGCTGGTCGGCGAAAGCGGCTGCGGCAAGTCCACGCTCGGGCGGCTGATCCTGAAACTGCTGGACCCCAGCGAGGGGCGGATCCTGTTCGACGGCGTGGACATGGCGACGGCCTCGCGGGCCGACCTCGACGCCGCCCGTCGCGACATGCAGGTGGTGTTCCAGGATCCGTTCTCGTCGCTGAACCCGCGCATGAAGGTGGGCGACATCGTCGCCGAGCCGCTGCGCAACCTGAAAACCCCCAGACGCGACATCGCGGCGCGGGTCGGCGAGGCGCTGGGCGAGGTGGGGCTGAGCCCGGACTGCCAGAACCGCTACCCGCATGAATTCTCCGGCGGCCAGCGCCAGCGCATCTGCATCGCCCGCGCCCTGGCCCCGCGGCCCCGGCTGCTGATCTGCGACGAGGCGGTGTCGGCGCTCGACGTGTCGATCCAGGCGCAGATCCTCAATCTGCTGTCGGGCGTCAGGCGCGACTACGACCTGACGATCCTGTTCATTTCCCATTCCCTCGGCGTGGTGCGCCACATCGCCGACCGGGTCGCGGTGATGTATCTGGGGCAGATCGTCGAACTGGCGGGCAACGACCAACTGTTCGACGACCCGCTGCACCCCTATACGCGCTGCCTGATCTCGGCCGCGCCGGAACCCGGGCGCGGCGCGAAAACCGGCCGCTATGTGCTGACCGGCGAGATCCCCAGCCCGCTCGACCCGCCCCCGGGATGCTTTTTCTCCACCCGCTGCCCGATCGCCGACGACCATTGCCGCAAGGCCATGCCGCCGCTGATCGACATCGGCGTCGGGCGCAAGGTCCGCTGCCACAAGCCCGGTGAATTCATGCACCCGTTGCAACAGTAAGGCGCCAAGCCATGTATGTCGAAAGAACGAACTACTTTGCCAAGCCCGGAATGGCGGACAGGGTTCTTGCGGTGCGGCGCAAGGCCTGCGAGGTGCGCCGCCGCCTCGGACTGCCGATCGGCGCCATCCACGTCAAGCACGGCGCGCAGGGCGAGGGGCCGGACGTCACCTGGGAATGCCGCTTCGCCGATGTGGCGGCGCATGAACGCGACATGCGGGCGCGCGCCGAGAGCGGCGATTTCGGCGATGTCCGCGCCGAGATCGGCGGCCTGATCGACCGGTTCGAACGCCATGTCGCCCGGATCGAGGCGGCGCGCCCGGGGCTGGCGCCGGTTTCGGTCGCCGGGGCGCCCATCGTCCCGCGCGAGGTGACGTTCCGATCGGGCGACAAGCTGCTGACCGGGTTCCTGTATCTGCCGCCGGGGCCGGGGCCCTTCGCCTGCGTGATCACCAATCACGGCAGCTCCATCAGCCAGGGCAGCAGCGATCTGTGCCGGCCGGGCGCCGCCTCGCTGCTGCTCAGCTGGGGGTTCGCGTCCTTCCTGCCCCATCGCGCCGGCTACGGATCCTCGCCGGGGGCGCCGTGGCTGGAGGAGGTCTCCGCGCCCTTTGGAACCCCGGACTACGACGACCAGCTCGCGGCGCGGCTGGGGCGCGAAAGCGACGACGTGCTCGCCGCGCTGGACTGGGTCGGCGCGCAGCCCGAGATCGACCCGATGCGCATCGCGGTGATGGGCAGCTCGTTCGGCGGCACGGTCACCTTGCTGGCCGCCTCCCGGACCGACCGGTTCGCCTGCGCGGTGGAATTCGCCGGCGCGGCGATGAACTGGGAACGCACGCCCAAGCTGCGCGACTCCATGAAAACCGCGACCCGGCGCATCGGCCGGCCGATCTTCTTCCTGCAATCGGAAACCGATTACAGCACCGCGCCGACGCGCGAACTGGGCGAGATCGTGGCCCGGGAAAAGCCCGATTCAAAGGCCCGGATCTACCCCGCCTTCGGCATCAGCAAGGACGAGGGCCACCTGTTCGAAAAGGCCGGCGCGCTGGTCTGGGGCCCGGAGGTGCGCGAATTCCTCACCCGCTGGACATAGGGGCGCGGTGCGTGGGCGCGGCCTGGGACGAGCGATGGGACGTGATCGTCGTCGGCTGCGGCTATGCCGGCGCCATGGCGGCGATCGCCGCCCATGACGCCGGCGCCCGGGTGCTGGTGGTGGAAAAGATGCCGGACGCGGGCGGGATCTCGATCTGCTCGGCCGGCGGGCTGCGCATCGCCGAGGACGCCGGGCAGGCCTTCGCTTATCTGAAGGCGACGAATCGCGGCGCGACCCCTGACGACGTGCTGGAAACGCTGGCGCAGGGCATGGCGGGGCTGGCGGACAGGCTGCGCGCCCTGGCGCGGGAGTGCGGCGCCGAGGTCGCGCTGCGGCAAGCCGACGCCAATTACCCCTTTGACGGGCATCGCACCTTCGGTTTCGCCACGGTGACCGCGCTGGCCCGCATGGCGCCGCCGCCCCCCGGGATCAGGGGCGGCGCGGATGGCCACCGGCTGTTCCGGCTGCTGGAGGCCGCGCTGACCCGGCGCGGCGTCGAACTGCGCCTGAACGCCCCGGCGACGGCGCTGGCCGCCCCGGTCCCGGGGCGCGTCGACGGGGTGATCGTCGAACGCGGCGGGCGGGCGCTGCGCCTGGCCGCCACGGGCGGCGTGGTGCTGGCCTGCGGCGGTTTCGAGGCCGACGAGGCCATGCAGCGGCAATACTGGAACGGCGTCACGGCGCGCAGCGCCGCCTTTCTCGGCAATACCGGCGACGGGATCAGGATGGCGCAATCCGTGGGCGCCGATCTCTGGCACATGTGGCACTATCACGGGACCTACGGGTTCCGTCACGCCGACCCGGCGCAGCGGCTGGCGATCCGCACCAAGCGGTTCCCCGACTGGGTCCCGGGCCGCCCGCCGGGCCCGGAGGTCAAGATGCCCTGGATCCTGCTGGACCGGGCCGGGCGGCGGTTCATGAATGAATACGACCCCTATCTTCAGGACACCGGGGCGCGGCCCTTCGCGCATTTCGATCCGCAGATCCAGGATTTTCCGCGCATTCCCGCCTGGCTGATCGCCGACGAGGACGGCCGTCGGCGCATGGCGTTCGGGCGCCCCGCCTATCATCAGGCCGGGATGGATTTCGACTGGAGCCCCGACAACCTGCGCGAGGTCGGGCTGGGCATTCTGCGCCGCGCCGACGATCTGGGGGAACTGGCGGCGATCACCGGCCTCGCGCCGGGCGCGCTGGAGGCGACGCTGAACCGCTGGAACCGGATGTGCGCCATGCCCGGCGACGCGGATTTCGCGCGCCCCGCCGGAAGCATGACGCCCATCCGCCGGCCGCCGTTCTACGCGGCGCAGATCTGGCCGGTGGTGAACAACACCCAGGGCGGGCCGGTGCACGACCCGCGCCAGCGGGTGCTCGGCGTGCGCGGCGCGCCGATCGCCGGGCTCTACGCGGCGGGCGAACTCGGCAGCGCGTTCGGGTTTCTCTACATGTCGGGCGGGAACATCGCGGAATGCTTCATCGGCGGCGAGATCGCCGGCGCGCAGGCCGCCAAACGCGCAGTGGAAAGGCAGGATCGGCGATGACCAATCGAGACAACAACATGGGCTACTGGTGCGACGCGCCCGTGGCGCAGGCCCCTGACAGGGTGGCGATGATCGACCTGTGCGGCGACGCCCCGCGCAGCCTCAGCTACGGCGAGATCGACAGCCGCATGAACCGCTTCGCCTCGCTGATCGCCGGTCTGGGGCTGGCCCCCGGGGACCGCATGGCCATGGTCGTCGGCAACCGCTTCGAATTCGTCGAAATCATGTATGGGGCCATGCGCGCCGGCGTCGTGCCGACGCCGCTCAACACCAAGCTGGGCGGCGAGGCGCTGGATTTCATCATCCGCGACGCCGGCTGCAAGGGCGCGGTGATCGACCCCGCCTGCAACCCCGCCGCCATGGGCGTGGCGCAGGCCGCCGGTCTGGGGGTGCGCCTGACCCTTGGCGACGAAACCGAGGGCTGGATCGGCTACGACGCGGCGCTGGCGGCGGCGTCCGACGCCTTCGACCCGCCGGCGATCGCCGACGATCACCCGTCGTTCCAGCCCTACACCTCGGGCTCCACCGGCCGCCCGAAAGGCGTGGTGCTGACCCATGCCGGGCAGTTGTGGTGGATCAGGGCCTGCCAGAAATACTGGCCGGGCGAGGCGCGATCCCGGGCGCTGGCGGCGGTGCCGCTCTATCACAAGAACGCCATGGCCGGCGCGATCAAGCCCATGCTGCATTGCGGCGGCTCGGTGGTGCTGCTGCCGGATTTCGAACCCCGGCGGTTCCTGCGCACGCTCGCGGAGTACAAATGCACGCAGGCGGGCGCGGTGCCCGCCGTCTACACTCTGCTGCTCCAGCAGGGCGACCTGATCGAATCGCTGGATTTTTCCGCGCTCGAAGGCCTCAGCGTCGGCTCCGCGCCGGTGCAGGAAGAACTGATGGTCGCGGTGGAAAAGGCTTTCGGCGTCGCGGTGCATGAAAGCTACGGGCTGACCGAGGGCGGGCCGGTGATGATCGGTTCGCCGCTCGACGGCCGCGACATCCCGTTCGGCAGCTGCGGCGTGGCCTGGCCCGAAGGCGAGATCAAGCTGATCGACGCCAACGGCGCCGAATCGCCGGATTTCGGCGAATTATGGGTGCGCAACCCCGGCGTGACGCCGGGCTATTTCAACCTGCCGGAGGTCAACCGCAAGCGTCTGGTGGATGGCTGGCTGGCCACCGGCGACCTGTTCAGCCTCGATGCCGATGGGTTCTACTATTTCCGCGGCCGCACCGACGACATGTTCAATTGCGGCGGCGAGAACATCTACCCCAAGGAGGTGGAGAACCTGCTGCTGTCGCATCCCGGCGTCAGCGACGCCTCGGTGGTGGCGCTCGATCACGCGATCAAGGGGCAGGTTCCGGTGGCGATGGCGATGCCGGTCGCCCCCGACGCGGTCAGCGGCGAGGATCTCAAGCGCCACTGCCTTGAAAACGGCCCCGCCTACGCCCATCCGCGCCGGGTGCTGATCGTGCCGGAAATGCCGCTGAACGGCGCCGGCAAGGTGGACCGGCTGGCGGTGCGGGACCGGCTGCAGGCGCTTTACGGGGCCGAGCTTGCGGCCCCGGACGCGGCGCGATGACCGGCCCGGCGCTGACCCTCGACCATGTGGCGGTGGTGGTCCCCGACCTCGCCCGCGCCTTCGCGACCTATCGGCGCATGGGGTTCAACCTGTCGCCGCGAAGCTCGCATGTCAGTCAGCCCGATGATGGCGGCCCGGCGGAGCCGCTGGGCTCCGGCAACCATTGCGCCATGTTTTCGGACGGCTATCTGGAAATCCTCGGCGTCACCGACGAAACCCTGCGCACGGATCACGTGCGGGACCTGCTTGACGCCTATGCCGGGCTGCATCTGATCGCGCTGGGCTGCGTTGATGCCGGGGCCATGGCGCAGGTCCTGCGGCGGCGGCTCGGCGGCGGCGGCCCGGGCCCGCATCGGGTCGGGCGCGACGTGCCGCTGGCCGGCGGCGGCGTCGCGCCGGCCGCCTTCAACATCCTGCCCCTCGCCGACGGCGCCTTTCGCGAGGCGGACCTGTTCTGCATCGAGCATCTGACCCCCGACGCGCTGTGGCGCGCCGAGGCGATCGCGCAGCCCAACGGCGTGACCGGGCTGGCGGGGGTGCTGGTCTGCGCCGGGGATCGTGACGACGCCGGCGCCCGGCTGGGGCGGATTCTGGACCGGAACCCGGTTGGCGAGGGCGCATGCGACCGCTTCGCCTTGTCGCGCGGGGTGATCGAGGTGACGGATGCGCGGGGACTCGCGCAGATCCATCCCGGGGTCAGCCCGCCCCGGCGCGACTGGGTGGCGGCGATGCGGTTTCACGTGGCGGACCTGGCGGCGACCCGGGCGTTTCTGCTGCGCAACGGCTTTGACCCGAAAGCGTCGGGCGATCGGGCGATCTGGATCGATCCCGATCAGGCCGAGGGCGCGATCGTGGGGTTTTCCGCCCGTGACGCCTGACGCGTCGCGCGCCGCGCCCGGCTCAGCCGACCGCGTCGGCGGCGTCTGCGAAGGCCGCGTGCAGGCGCGTGGCGGAGCTGCGCCGCCAGGAGGCGTTGACCTTGACGGCGAAGCGCGACGGATCCCCGTCCGGCGGCGGCAGGTGGACGCCGGTCGCGCCAAGATGCGCGCGAAACGCCTCGGCGCGCCGACGGTCGCCTTCCGTCAGGGCGACATGGGACACGCTGCTGCCATGGGGGACCGGGACATGGTTGAATCGCGCGTCGCCCTCCAGACGCCCGAAGAACGCCTCGGCGATTCCAAAGGCCTCCTCGAGCCCGGACACCGCGTCGGCAAGGTAATGCCGCGCCACGGCGGCCATGGGCCACATCTGCGCCATGCCGCCGCCATTGCGCCGCCGCCAGTGGCGCAGGCGGTGGATCAGGGCCTCGTCCCCGGCCAGCAGGCCGCCGCTGAGGCTGTTGAAGCATTTGTAGAGCGACACGTAGACCGTATCGAACGGCGCGGCGATCTCGGCCATGCTCCGCCCGGTGACGGCCGCGACCACCGGCAGGCGGGCGCCGTCGAGATGCAGGCGAACCCCGCGGGCGCGGGCCAGCGCCTGCACCTCGGCCAGCGCCTCGGGGTCGAACATCTCGCCATCCAGCCGCCGCACCGGGGTCTCGACGGAGATCACCCCCACCGGCGCCTCGACCTTGCCCGCGTCGGCGCGCGCCATGGCCGCCCGCGCCTGCGCCGCGCTGAACGTCGCGCCGGCGCCAAGCGGGATCAGGTGCAGACCCGCCAGCCCCGGCGCGCAGTCGCCGCAATCGTTGAACAGGTGGCTTTCGCGCTGGACGATGACCTTGGGTTCGCTCCCGGCCAGATGCTGCACCGCCAGCAGGTTGGCCATGGTGCCGGTGGGCATCACCACGGCGGCCGGCTTGCCGAGCGCCGCCGCCATCTCGCATTCGAGGTCGTCGACGCTGCCGCCGGCGCCGTAGCTGTCCGCGCGCAGGGCGCCGCTTTGGGCAAGCCGGGACAGAAGCCCGGCATAGTCGGCGGGCGACAGCGCCAGGCCGTCGCTGGTCATGTTCACGGGCATCGCTTGCTCCTGCATGGGACTCGCGCCAAGGGCGACCGCCCCCAACCCAAAGGAAACCCGGCATGAAAGCAATTCTATTCCGCAGGCACGGCGCCCTGGATGAACTGGAGCTCGCCGACATTCCCACGCCCGACCCGCGCGCCGGCGAATGCCTGATCCGGGTCGCGGCGGTGGCCCTGAACGGCTTCGACCCCATGGTGCTGCGCGGCATTCCCGGCCTGAAAACGCCGATGCCCATGATTCCCGGCGCCGATTTCGCCGGCGAGATCGCGGCGCTGGGCGAAGGCGTGGACGCGGCGCGCTGGAAGATCGGCGACCGGGTCAGCGCCGATCCCAGCCAGCCCGACGGCATGATGGGCGAAACCAAGCGCGGCGCCTGCTGCGAATATGTCTGCATCGCCGCCGAGCATCTGATCGCGGTGCCCGACGGCGTCGGTCTGGTCGAGGCCGCCTGCCTGCCCACCGCCTATGGCGCCGCGTATCGGATGATGACCACGCGGGGCAAGGTGGCGCGCGGCGAAAAGGTGCTGGTGCTCGGGGCCAGCGGCGGCGTCGGGACCTGCTGCGTGCAGCTGGCCAAGGCGGCCGGGGCGACGGTGATCGCCTGCACCAGCTCCGACGAAAAGGCCGCGGCGCTGTCGGATCTGGGCGCCGACTGGGCGATCAACGCCGCGCGCCAGGATTACGTGGCCGAGATCCGCGCCCGCTACGGCAGACCCAGCACCCGCGGCCCCGGCGGCGGCGTCGACGTGATCGTCAACTACACCGGCGGCGACAGCTGGGCGGAATGCTTCCGCGCGCTGGGGCTGCATGGCCGGATCCTGACCTGCGGGGCGACCGCCGGATACGATCCCAGGACCGACATCCGCTACATCTGGTCGTTCGAATTCACCATCATCGGATCGAACGGCTGGGAAAAGGCGGATCTGGAGGCCCTGCTCGCCATGGTCGCCGACGGTCGCCTGAAACCCAGGCTGCACGCCAGCCGCCCGGTGCGGGAATACCGCGCCGCATTGCAGGAACTGATGGATCGCAAGGTGGTGGGAAAATCCGTCATCACCTTTGACGGGGGGTGATCTGACGGGGGTGATCTGATGGGGAGGGATCGCGCGCCAGGCCCCCCGGCCCGCCCGGCGCGCCGGACCCCTTCGCCGCAGGCGGCGCCGCGCCTCAGTCGCCCATGATCAGCGTCGGCAGCCACAGCACGATGCCGGGGAAGGCGATCAGCACCCCCACCGTCACCACGTCGGCGATGAAGAAAGGCGAGGCGCCGCGGAACACGTCCTGCGCCGAGATGTCCGGGCGCACCCCGGCCACCACGAAGCAGTTCAGCCCGATGGGCGGGGTGATCAGGCACAGCTCCGCCATCTTCACCACGATGATCCCGAACCAGATCGCCGCCTGCTCGCCCGACATGCCCAGCGCCGAATCCGCCGCCGACACCGCCTCGCCGCCATTCAGCGCCATCACCGCCGGAAAGGTCACCGGCAGGGTCAGGATCAGCATGCCGATCGCGTCCATGAACATGCCCAGCACCACATAGGCGCCGAGAATCATCAGCAGGGTCAGCATCGGCGGCTGCTCGAGCCCGGAAATCCAGTCGGCGAACGCCCCCGGCAGGTCGGCGAAACCGAGGTAGCGCACATAGATCAGCACCCCCCAGATCATGGTGAAGATCATCACCGTGAGGTTGGCGCTTTCCATCAGCGCGCCTTTCAGGTCCTTCCAGCGCATGCCCTTGACCAGCGCCATGATCAGCACCACGAAGGCGCCCAGCGCCCCGGCCTCGGTGGGCGTGCCCCAGCCGCCGTAGATGCTGAAAATGATGATCCCGACCACGAAGACGATCGGCAGCACGCCGGGCAGGCTTTCGAACCGCTCGGCCCAGGTGAAGCCGCCGATCGGCGGGCCCAGATCCTTGCGCATCTTCGCCAGCAGCATGATCAGCCCGGCATAGATCACCGCCGACACCGCGCCGGGCAGGAACCCGGCCATCAGCAGCATGCCCACCGAGCTTTCGGTGATGATGGCGTAGATCACCAGGATCGCCGAAGGCGGGATCAGCGACGCCAGCGTGCCCCCCGCCGCCACCACCCCGGCGGCGAAGCGCTTGTCGTAGCCGAGCTTCAGCATTTCCGGGATGGCGATGCGCGCGAACACCGCCGAGGTGGCGACCGAGGCCCCCGACACCGCCGCGAAGCCGGCCGTGGCGAACACCGTCGCCACGCCAAGCCCGCCGGGCAGCCAGCCGACCCAGCGCTTGGCGGCCTCGAACAACGCCTTGGTCAGCCCGGCGTAATAGGCCAGATAGCCGATCAGGATGAAGGTGGGGATCAGCCCCAGCACATGGGTCGCGGTCTTGGAATAGGGCACCTGCCCGGCGACGCGCACGGCGGTGAGCAGCCCGCGCTCCCAGCCCTGGCCCTTGTCGAAGGCGAAGATGATGAACAAGCCGATGAAGCCGATCAGCGCGGTGGCGAAGGCCACCCGCACGCCGACCACCACCAGCACCAGCAGCACCCCGGCGAGGATCAGCGAAACGTCGATGGGGCTCATTTGTCGGTCTCCTCGAGGCCGGAGACGGTCTCGGCCTCGTGCAGGGCCTGGGTCTCGGGGTCTTCGATCAGCGGCGCGCCCACGGGGTAGGGCGCGCCGGTGCGGATCGCCCGCCCATAGGCCCAGAGCTGCAGGACCAGCCGCAGCGCCAGCAGCGTGAACATCGCCGGGAACAGCATTTTCACCGGCCAGGTGGGCAGGTTGATGTCGACGGTGGAATCGCCAAGCCGGTAGGCCCGCTCGGCCAGGTCCCAGGACCCGTAGATCAGCGCCAGCGTGACCAGCAGCATCACCAGCACGCCGATGAATTCGAACGTCCACAACGCTCGCCCGTGCAGCTTGCCGACCACGAAATCCATGCGGATATGGCCGCCGAGCCGCTGGCAATAGGCGATGCCGAGCACCGCCATGATCGGCACCGCCTGCATCATCCAGTCGATGTAGCCGGCCACCGGCATGTTCAGCAGCTTGCGCCCGAGGATGTTGACCACCGACAGCAGCATGATCGCCAGCACGAAGCCCCCGGCGAACAGGTTCATCCGGCTTTCGATCCAGAACAGCGCCCGGTCGGCGCGGCTGACGGCGGACCCGTCCGCGCGCACGGAATGAGACGACATGGAAATTCCCTTTCAGTCGAAAGCGCCCCCGCCCGTTGGCGGGCGGGGGCGCTGGGATGCGGGCCAATCAGGCCGCGGGCCGCCCGGCGGGCGATCCGCGCGAATGCTCAGCGCATGCCCGCGAGCGTCGATTGCACAAGGTCGTAGAGCTCCTGCGCCGGGATCCCCTTGGCGGACATGTCGGCGATCCACTGTTCGCGGATCGGGTCGGCGGCCATGGCGCGGAAGGCGGCGATTTCCGATTCGGGCAGCGTCACCTTGGCGACCTTCTTCTCGGCCAGCACGCTTTCCCACCTGTCGAGCACCTTGCCGTAATTGTCGAGGTAATGGGCGATCGCCTCGTCCACCGACCCGTCGAGCGCCGCGCGGTTGGCGTCCGACAGCGCCGCGTAGGCGTCGGTGTTGACCACCACCGGGCAGTTCACGGTGCCGGGGTTGAGGTTGGTGGTCCACCAGTCGGCGATGTCGATGGTGCGATAGGCGAAATGCGCGTGCTGCGCGAAGGCCACCGCATCGACCACCCCGGATTCCAGGGCGTTGTAGGCCTCGGTGGCGGTCACCGAGGTCGGCGTCGCGCCGACGATCTTGAACGCCTGCCCGATGCCGCCGGTGGCGCGGACGCGCATGCCCTTGAACTTGGCCAGGGTGTCCGGGGCCTCGCCCACGCCGGCGACGTTGTACTGGGGCATCGGCGAGGTCATCAGCAGCCTGGCGTTCCAGCGCGCCAGGTCCTTCTGCACCGCGGGATGCGCGTAGACGGCGTTGGAGACCGCGACCTCCTCCTCAAGCGTGGTGACGCCGAGGAAGGGCAGTTCCAGAACGGTGATGGTGGGGTTCTTGTCGCGGTGATAGCCGGCGCAGAACTGCGCCATCTCGAAGGCGCCGATGGAGATGCCGTCGAGGTTCTCGCGGTTCTTGGACAGCCCGCCATAGGAGATGTTCAGGGTGAAATCGCCGTTGGTCTTGGCGGCGATCAGTTCGGCGAGCTTTTCGATATGTTCGGTGAAGGCGCGGCGCTTGCCCCAGACCGAGACGTTCCATTCGACGGCCATGGCCTCGGCGCCGGCGAAGCTCAGCGCTGCCACGAGCGCCGTGAGGCGGACGGATTTGCGGATCATTTTGGACTCCCGGTTGTGGTCGCCGCGTTGATTGCGGCGGTTGCTTCCTGGTTGGCCCCGCACCGTGAAGCCGCGCCATGCGCGGGTGCGGGCGCGGGCGGTCCCGCGAGGCTGCGGACCGGGTCGGGCGCGGGGCGCGCCTGTCGCCGGCTCTCCGCCGTAAGCTAACGGCTGGGGCGGCGAATCCAACGATTTTCTGACAGCGGCGTTCAGAACGCCGCGTCCGGGGCAGGCCGCCGCGCCGGGGCGCCTGACCGGCGGGCCGCGCGGACCGGCCGGCGCCGGGCGCCTGAGCGATGACATGGCTGTGTTTTCTTGACGATTTACGGTATCGTTCACCAACAGCGGATCGCGCCATTGGTCGCGCGGTCGCCCCCCGCAAGGTCTTTTGCGCGAAGGAATTCGACCATGTATTACCGCAAGCTGAATGACATGTTCTTCCGCATCCGCCTGAGCGACCCGGCGCTGGCCGCCGCATGGCCGACCGGCGGGGATGAGGCGGATTGGCCCGATCCTTTCGGCGCGACCGGCGGCGCGGTCAGCGCCATGCGCGAGGATTGGCGCATGAGCGCCGGGCTGCCCCCGCGCGACGCGGCCGCCGGGGTCGTCGGCGTCGTCGGGGGCGTCGGGGTGGGGGCGGTTTTCGCGCCGCGCGACGCCGAGGCCGCGCATGGCGCACGGGCCCCGGAAGCGCGCCTCGACGCGCCGGCATCCGATGCGGCGCAGGGCTTCGCGCGCGCCGTCGCCGGGCTGAAGCTGCGCGGCGACGCCGGGGCGAACCTGCTGCGCGGCAAGGGCGGGGCGGACACGCTGCTGGGGTTGGCGGGCGATGACCGGCTGTTCGGCGGCGGCGCCAATGATCGGCTGGCGGGCGGGCTCGGCGACGACCGGCTGGTCGGCGGGGCCGGCAATGACCGGCTGCTGGGCAATGCCGGGGCGGATGTGCTGCTGGGCAAGGCCGGGGCCGACATCCTGCTGGGCGGCGGCGGCGACGACACCCTGAACGGCGGCGGCGGCGACGACCGCCTTGTGGGCGGCGGCGGCGACGACCGGCTGCTGGGCAAGGCCGGCGCGGACACCATGCTGGGCAAGGCCGGCGCCGACACCCTGCTGGGCGGCGGCGGCGACGACCGGCTGGTGGGCGGCGGCGGCGCCGATCTGGCCAGGGGCGGCGGCGGCGCCGACCGGATCATCGGCGGCGGCGGCAATGATTCGATCATCGGCCAGGCCGGGAACGATTCGCTGACCGGCGAGGCCGGGCGCGACGACCTGCGCGGCGGTTTCGGCAATGACCGCATGGCCGGCGGCGGCGGCGCGGACACGCTTTACGGCCAGGGCGGCGCCGACACCATGTTCGGCGACGGCGGCGCCGACACGCTGTATGGCGACGCGGGCGATGATACGCTTTACGGCGGCGCCGGGGGCGACGCGCTGTTCGGCGGCGCCGGCGACGACACCATCTTCGCCGGCGACGGCGACGACGCGATCAACGCCGGGCCGGGCGCGGATTCGGTGAATGGCGGCGCCGGCGTCGACACGCTGCTGCTGACCGGCGAGGCCGGCGAATACGCGGTCATCAAGCAGGGCGCGGGCTTTCGCATCGTGCATCGCGGCGGCGGCGACGGCACGATCGACGCGGTCAATGTGGAGAAGGTGAAATACGGCGCGGCGGCGGTCTCGGCGCTGGCCTCCAACCCGGTGGGCGAGCTGCGCGACGCCGACGCGACCGACGACAAGCTGCTGGAGACCGCGCCGGGCGGCGCCAGGCCCGGCATCACCGCCGCGGCGGTTGATCCCGACGGCGAAGCGGTGAGCTATTCGATCAGCGACGCGCGCTTCGCGATCGACGCGGCGGGCGTGGTCTCGGTGGTGTCGGGCGGCGTGTTCGACGCCGGGACCGAATCCACCGTGTCCTTCATCGTCACCGCCGAATCGCGCGACGGCAGCATCAGCCAGCGCCAGTTCGACGTGGAGATCGTGCCCGAGGCCGAGGCCCTGAAAGGCGCGCTCGACAACGACACCGGCGCCAGCGCCACAGACGGGCTGACCAACGACCCCACCCTGCGCGCCGAAATCGTCGGCGCCGGCGCGGTCACCGCGCTGAGCGTCGCCATCGACGGCGGCGCGGCGCAGGCCTTCGGCGCGCTCGACGCCAGCGGCGTGGCGCTGTTCACGCCCGCCGGGCTGGCGGACGGCGCCCACAGCGCGGTGATCACCGCCACCTTCGCCAGCGGCGCCATGGCTGTCGACACCGTCGACTTCACCCTGGATTCCGCCGCCCCGGACGTGGCGAAATTCGCGCTCGCGCCATCGTCGGACAGCGGCGTCGTGGGCGACGGCGCCACCGGCTACGGCGTGGTGTCGCTGCTGGGCGAAACCGAGCAGGGCGCCGTGGCGCGCCTTGGCGCGGACAAGGCGCTGGCCGGCGCCGGCGGGCGGTTCTCGTTTTCCGACGTCGAGGTCGCGACCGGCGACAACGATTACGATCTGGAGGTCGAGGACGCGGCCGGCAACACCGCGCAGGCCAGCCTCACGCTCACCGGCAACGCCGACGGCACGCCCTCGCCGGTGATCTTCTGGACCCGCGCGGCGCTGGACGCGATCGCTCAGGACGCGATGATCGACACCCACGCCTCGCGGCTGCTGGCCATGGTTTCCGTGGCCATGCATGACGCCGTGGCGGCGATCGACGGGGGCAATCCGTTCCTGGTCGCGGGCGAGGCGGCGGCAGGCCTGTCCATGACCGCCGCGGTGGCGGCGGCGGCCCATGGGGTGCTGGCCTACGCCTTTCCCAGCTTCGCCGCCGATCTCGACGCGAAGCTGGCCGATTACCTGTCGGGCGAGGACGCGGCCGCCGTGGCGGCGGGCAAGACGCTGGGCGGGGACATCGCCGACACGGTGATCGCGCTGCGCGACGGCGACGGCTGGGATGATTTCGAAAGCTATCCGGGGTCCGAGGAGGTCGGCTACTGGCGCCCGACCGCGCCGCTCTACGATATTCCGCTGACCCCGAATTACGCCACCATGGACACCTGGGCCACGGACGGCCCGGCGCAGTTTCGCGTCGGCGGGCCGCCGGCGCTGACCTCCGCCGCCTATGCGGACGCGGTGGCCGAGGTGCGCACGCTGGGCGCGCGCGACAGCGCGGCGCGCAGCGACGACCAGACCGAGGCGGCGCGTTTCTGGTCCGACGGGCTGGGCACCTACACCACGCCCGGCCACTGGGCCGACATCGCCATGGATCTGGCCGAGGCCGACGGGCTCGGCATCGCCGAGACGGCGCGCCTCGGGGCGATGCTCAGCGTCGGGATCGCCGACGCGATGATCGCCGCCTGGGACGCCAAGTACGAATACGGGCTCTGGCGGCCCAGCGATGCGATCCAGAACGCCGATGACGACGGCAACCCCGCCACCTCGCCAGACGCGGATTGGGCGTCGTTTCTGATCAACCCGGCGCATCCGGAATACGTGTCGGGGCATTCCTCGGCCTCGGGCGCCGCGGCGGCGGTGCTGGCCGAGGTGTTCGGGGACGACACCGCGTTCTCCACCACGTCGCTGGGGCTCGACGGCGTCACCCGCAGCTTTGACAGCTTTTCCGAGGCGGCGGCGGAAAACGGCATGAGCCGCATCTGGGGCGGGGTGCATTTCGGGTTCTCCAACGACGACGGGCTGGCGCTGGGCGCCGATGTGGCCGAACGGGTGCTCGACGCCTTTGACAAGGGCGAGGACACCGCCGCCCCGAAGATCCTGTTCGACGCCCCCGACGGCGACGTCGTGGCCGGGGATTCCACCGTCGCGGGGGTGACGCTCGACGGGCTGTCGGGGGTGGCGAGCCTCACGGTCTCGGTCAATGGCGGCGCGGCGCAGGCCGTGACCGTGGCCGCTGACGGCGGGTTTTCCCACGCGCTGAGCGGGCTGGCCGACGGGGCGCTGGCGCTGGTGTTCACCGCCACCGACGCCAGGGGCAACGCCGCCAGCGAGACCCTGAACCTGACCCGCGACGGGGCGGCGCCGACCATCGCCCTGACCTCGCTGAGCGACGGCGGCGCCATCGCGCCGGGCGCGCGGCTGGCGGGGGTGGTCGACGGCACCGGGTCGGCCATCGCCGGGTTCAGCTTCAGCATCGACGGCGGGCTGGACCGCGCGATCACCTTCGACGCCGACACCGGCGCGTTTTCCAAGGGCGTCGATCTGGGCGATCTGGCGGCGGGGGATCACGACATCGCGCTCACCGCCCGCGACGCGGCGGGCAACGAGACCGTCGAGACCCTCACCGTGACCCTGGCCGAGGCGCTGCCCTTCCAGGTCAAGACCCTGTCCCCCGCCGACGGCGCCGAGGATGTGGGCGTCACCTTCCGCCCGGTGGTGGAATTCACCCGCCCGGTGGATCCGGACACGCTCGACAATGACAGCTTCTTCGCCACCGACGCCGGCGGCGCCAAGCTGCCCGCGACGGTGCTGCTGTCCGCTGACGGCAAGACCGCCTGGATGTTCTTCGCCGACCCCATGCCCGGGGCGCAGAGCGTCACCCTGCATCTCGACGGCGCGCTGATCGCCGCGCTCGACGGGACCAAGCTGGACGGCGACGGCGATCAGGCGCCGGGCGGCGACTATGAATCCGGCTTCCAGACCGTCAGCCGCGCGCCGGCGCCGGGCACCTCGCTGTCGGGCTTCGTGGTCGGGCCGGGGGCGGATCTGAAACCCATGACGGTGGATGATTTCTCGGTCGGGCCGGACGGCGCCGCGCATACCGACGACGACGAATTCCTGGTCCCGATCGCCGGCGCGCGGGTGTGGATCCTCGGGGCCGAGGACGTGGTGGTCACCACCGACGCGACCGGCTTCTTCGAATTCACCGAGGTGCCGGCCGGCACGGTCAAGGTGGCCATCGACGGGCGCAGCGCCAGCAACGCGCCGGAGGGCTATTTCTACCCCGAGATGGTGCTGGACGTGGACATCACGCCCGGCGAGGCCAACACGCTGATGGATTCCATGGGCGACGACGCCCAGCGCGACGCGAATGCCGGGCGCGGCGAGGTCTATCTGCCCCAGATTTCCGAAAAGATCCTGGTGGACATCCTTTCGGATCAGGAAACCGAGGTCGGGGTGCCCGCCGAGGGCGCCGCCAACCTCACCGACGAACAGCGCGGCGCCATCAAGCTGGTGGTGCAGCCGGGCGTCGCGGTGGACGAGAACGGCGTGCCGGTCAACGGCGCAAGCATCGGCATATCCACCGTGCCCCCGGAACTGGTGCGCGACATGCTGCCGCCGGGGATCATGCAGCACACCTTCGACCTGACCATCCAGGCGCCCGGGTCATCGACCTTCACCACCCCCGCCGAACTGACCCTGCCCAACGTGTTCGGCGCGGCGCCGGGGACCACGCTGAACGTGCTGAGCTTCGATCACACCACCGGGCGGCTGGTGATCGAGGGCACGGCCACGGTCTCCGAGGACGGCAAGACCGTGACCACCGATCCGGGCACCGGCATCACCAAGCCCGGCTGGCACGGGCTGACGCCGCCGGGCGGCAATGGCTGCGACGGCGGGCCGCCGCTCGGCCCCGACGACATCGACCCGGACGCCCCGGTGACCGCGCTCGACCCCTTGACCATGCCGCTGTATTTCCACGACGGCGAGGGCGGCATCCGGTTTTCGCGCGAATGGAGCGCCCCTGACGCGCTGCCCGAAACCCCGCCCAACCCCGATGCCGACGCCGACTGCCCAGAGGCCGCCGACGACCCCGAAGGCAAGGAGCAGCCCTGGACCCAGGTCACCATCAAGATCGAGGGCCCGCTGGCGGACTTCGCCAGCAAGGCGGGCAATCTGGCCTTGGCCGACCAGAGCTTCGTGCTGCGCGCGGGCACCCAAGCCGAACGCGGATTCGCGTTTTCGTTCAAGGATTTCGAGGCGATGTTCGGGGCCGGCGGCCTGAAGAATGTCGAGGCCAGCAAGCTTTACGGCTCAAAGATCAACATCGAGGTGCGCGAACAGGCCGCGGACGGCGGCCAGACCGTCACCACGCAGGACGTCTTCGTGTCCCGTTTCATCGACGCAAGCGACGACGCGCACACCGACGGCAGGTGGGAATTCGCCCAGACCGTGAATGACGGCCCCGCCGACAGCACCCGCGACGTGCCGCTGGAGATCATCGGCTTCGAGCCCGATGTGAGCATCGACAACGGCAAGAATTTCTTCCACGCCAAGACGCTGGGCCAGGTCTGGTTCGATCCGGTGGAGACCGGCGCGGCGCTGACCGACAGGCTCAGCGTCGACTTCACCGCCCAGGGCGGGGGCGCGGCGGGCAAGATCGACCTCGCCGGCAAGGGCGTGAGACCGGAGAAATACTTCTTCAAGGCCGACAGTTTCGAAAACCTGCTGAAGGACGTGGCCGACCCGGCCAAGTATCCCGACCTCAACGCCACTCAGCGCGCGCTGATCGACACCAAGGCCGAACGCGACGCGATCCTGGACAAGATCGGCGAGCAGACGCAGAAATTCTTCGACGACGCCGGGCTGAAGGGGATATCCGAAACCACCAGTTCCGCCGGCGCCAACATCATCGATTTCCTCGACGGGCGGGCGGAGATCAACCGCAACGCGGCGGGCGCCATCACCGGCTACGGGCTCGGCGGGGCGACGGCGGCCTTCGCCGCCTCGGACATCGATTTCGACAAGGTGATCGACCTCTACGTCAACCGCGCCGACTATTCGAAGCAGGAACTGTCGTTCCGCGCCGCCGAAGTGTTCAACAACGACCTCGGCGGGCCGATCGCCTTCTATCTCGACAATTTCTTCCTCAGCGCCAGTCAGTCGGACAGCGTCAGCGACCTGAAATTCGCGCTCGGGCACAACAGCGCCCACGAAATCGGCCATAATCTGGGGCTGCTGCACACCAAGCAGGGCGCGACGATCCTGGTGCCCGGCGGCGGCACGGACGTGATGGCGCAGGGGCTCTACAACACCGACACGCAGGATTTCATCAAGACGCTGGACGCGGCGCGGCTGGGGCTGCACGCCGACTGGTCCCCGGCGCAGGCGGTGCAGGCGCTCAGCTACTACAACACCATCAACACCTCGTCGGCGGGCTATGTCACGGGCATCAACAACGGCGTCGGGCTGACCCTGCCCGACACCCCCAACGACCCGTTCTCGCCCGTCGAGGGTCCGGCGCTGGAGGTGCTGTTCGCCGATGGGCAGGCGGTGTTTGACAGCGTCGATCTGGGCACGGTTCTGGCCGACGGCGCCGGGGGCGAATCCGGGGTCGTGACGCTGACTTTCCTCAATTTCGGCTCGGAAATCCTGCTGATCGACGATTTCGCCAGCTCCAACGCCGCCTTCGCGGTCAGCGCCCCGGCGGGGGAGATCGCGCTCGACCCGGGCGAATCCGTCGAGATCACCGTCAGCTTCGACCCCGCGACGGCGGGCGGGGCCTTCGGGTCGCTCAACTTCACCGCCAATGACGACCGCGCCGAGACCGAGATCGCGCTCGGCGGCCTTGGCAAGGCCAGCGGCGCCTGGCTGACGCTGAGCTTCGACGACGGCAACAATCTGGGCGGGCTGGAACTGTCCGACGCCGACCTGCCGCGCAAGACCGCGACCATCCGCAACGACGGCGACGCGGCGCTGGTGATCGACGCCATCGCCTTCAGCGGCGACGCGGGCTTCGGCCTGCCCGATCTGCCCGGGGATCTCGCGACCAGCCCGATCTCGCTGGCCTTCGGGGAAACCTTCGCCTTCGATTTCACCTTCGACGCGCTCAACGCCGGCATCAGCCGCGGGCTGCTCGACATCAGCTCCAACGACATGTCCGGCGCGCTCAGCGACCCGGCGGTGATCGGCACGGGGTTCGAGGGGCTCGAATATTTCGACTGGGGCGACGATTACGTGGCCGTGGAGATCAACGGCGAATACCTGCGCACCGTCAGTTCCGGCAGCGGCGATTTCGAATTCTTCCTGCCGGCGGAGACCGCCTACCACGTATCGGTCTTCGACCCAGACAGCGGGCTGATCGCCCATGGCTACGGCGAGACCCCGGCCTCCGGTCTGGGCACGGACCTGACCTCGGGGCTGGTGTTCAAGGCCAGCGTCGCCGACGACAGCGATTTCGACGGGCTGGCCGACGACATCGAGAAAACCATCGGCTCGTCGGCGCTGCGCGCCGACAGCAATGATGACGGGGTGTCCGATTTCGACGCGATCAAGCTGGGGCTGAACCCGCTCGACGGGGTCAGCGACGCCACCGGCGTCATCGACACGCTGGATCTGGGCGGCGCGGTGCGCGACGTGCTGATCCTGCAGGATGCGCCGGGCTTTGACGACGCCGTGGCCCTGGCCCTGACCGCGACCGGGCTGTCGGTGGTGGATCTCTCCGATCCGCGCGACCCGGTGCTGGCGTCGCAGATCGCGCTGGGCCCGGCGCCCGTGGGCGCCGCCCATGACGCGCTGTTCGGGCGGCTGGCGCTGACCTTCGCCGATGGCTCGGCGGCGTTTTTCGGGCTTGCGGATCTGCTGCAGAACGGCGCCGACGCGGTGGCGACGCCCATGACCGACGCCGGCGCCTCGACCGCCATCGTGGCGCTGAACGGCGTGGCCTATTTCGGCAAGAGCGGCGCCGTGGCCGCCCATGACCTGAACACCGGAGAGATCCTCGCCAGCACGGAGCTGACCGGAGTCGGCGCGGTGCGCGGGCTGACGCGCGAGGGCGATCACCTTTACGCGCTGACCGATGACGGGCGGCTGCACACGCTGGAGATCGGCTTTGGCGGCGCGCTGAGCGAGCGCGGATCGATCAACGCCGCCGTGACCGGCGCCGAGCGGGACCTGTTCGCCGCCGAGGGCGTGGTCTACATCCCCGCCGGCAACGGCTTCCTCGGCGGCTTTGTCAGCGTCGATGTGTCCGACCCCACGGCGCCGGCGGGGCTGAGCGGCGTCGATGACGGCGCGCTGGGCGGGACCTCGATCGCGCTGAACGGGTCGGGGCTGGCGCTGACCGTGGGCGCGGTGGGCGGCGTCGGCGCCGCCAACGCGGTGGATCTGGTCGATGTGTCCGACCCCGCGGACACCGGCGCGCTGGTGACGCGCTTCACGCTCGACGCCGCGCCGCTGGCCGCGACCATCGCCCGCGGGCTTGCCTATGTTGGCGACGCGGCCGGCAACCTGCATGTCATCAACTACCTGTCGCGCGACGTGGACGGGGTGGCGCCGGTCGTCACCGTCACCACGCCGCCCGCGGACGAGGACGCCGCCGCGGACGGGGTGCAGATCCTCGAAGGCGCGCGCATCGCCTTTCGCGCCGCCATCGCCGACGACGTGCAGGTCGGTTTCGTCGAACTGCTGATCGACGGCGCGGTGGCGCTGCGCGATCTGGATTATCCGTTCGAATACGCCGTGCCCGCGCCGCTGCTCAAGGACCTGCCCGCCGGGGTCGACGCCATCACCGTGCAGCTGCGCGCCACCGACACCGGCGGCAACGCCGGGCTGTCCGAGGCGATGGTGCTGCAGATCATCCCCGACACCATCGGCCCGACGCTGGTGGAAAGCAGCATCGACGACAGCGGCGCCGTGGGCCGGTCCACCCGCAGCTTCCGCTTCGATTTCTCCGAGCCGATCCAGGACGGGCCCGACGGCGAAAGCCCCATCGCCCTGATCGCGCCGGGCGGCGGCGCCATCGCCCCGGACAGCGTGGTCTTCAACCCGGCGACCGGCGAAATCGTCCTCGCCATGCCGGAACTGACGCCGGGGGATTACCGTTTCGAGATCGACCAGAGCAAGATCCTCGACCTTGCGGGCAACCCCATGGGCGACGCGGTCCAGACCATCGATTTCACCGTGGACCTGTTCTCGCTGGTCTGGATCGGCGCCGATGACGGGTCCTGGAGCGACGCGGCGAACTGGTCGGCCGGGCGGATGCCGTTCGCCACCGACGACCTGCTGATCGACGTGGCCGGCGCCCCCACCGTGACCCTGACCGCGTTCATCGGCGATGTCGCGGTCGCGACGCTGGTCAGCCGCGAGGAACTGGTGGTGAGCCGCGGCGCGAGGCTCACCATCGCGGGCGATTCCGACATCGACCGCCTGGTGATCGACGGCGGCACGGTGGTGTTCGACGGCGCCGCCAGCATCGGCGAACTGGTGATCCTCAACGGCGGCGTGCTGGACGGCGACGGCGACGTGTCGGTGACCGGGGATTTCTCCTGGGTGAACGGCAGCGTTTTCGGCGACGGCGCGCTGGTCGTGGAAGCCGGCGCCACCGCCGATATCGGCCCGCCGGAGGATCCGCAGACCGGTTTCCGCAGCTATGACGCCTTTCTGTCGATGGCGCGGGCGATGACCATCGAGGGCGAGGCGGACATGCATCGCAGCCATGTCACGCTGGGCCGACAGCGCTATGACACGGATCTGGCGCAATTCGTGCAGGAGGACGGCGACCTGGAAATCGCCGCCGGGGGCGTGCTCAACCTGCGCAGCGCGTTCTCGGATTTCGCCAGCAGCAAGAACTGGTTCCACGGCTTTTCCTTCAGCTATGAATCCGGGCGGCCGGACGTGAGGTCCTCCATCGTCAACAACGGCGTCATCAACAAGCTGGGCGGCGGGCTGTCCGATCTGGACGGGGTGATCTCCGGCGCCGGCGCCTACAACGCCGTGGATGGCGGCTTCGCGCTGCGCGGGCAGCTCGCGGCGTCGGAAGCGGGCGGGTTTGACGGATTGACGCTCGCCAACGGCCTGCTGACGATGGATGCGGATCTGGCGCTCGACCGACTGGACATGGTCGGCGGCATGGTGTTCGGCGATGGCGACCTGACCATCGCCGACCGGCTGGAAATGCGCGAGGGCGCGGCCATGGGCGGCGCCGGGACGACCACGCTGGCCGAGGGCGCAACGGCGCTGCTCGGCAGCGATTTCGACCCCTATGGCGGTTTGTCCTACCGCACCAGCGACGTGGTTTATCTGCAGCGCGACCTGAACGTCGCCGGCGATCTGCATATCGAGCAGGCCCGGGTCGAGCTGGGCGCGCGGGTCTATGACGCCTCGGTGCAGGACTTCGCGGTGCGCGACGGCAAGCTGCATGTCGCCGCCACCGGCACGGTGAACATCGAGGGCGCCAACACGGCGATCAGACGGCGGGATTCCGTCGCCCTTGGCGCATTCGTCAATGACGGCGCGGTGACCAAGACCGGCGGCGGCGTCACCGAGATTTCGGCCACGGCGTCGGGAAGCGGCGGCATATCCGTCGTGGACGGGGTGATCGAACTGACCGGCGACGAGATCTTCGACCTCACCGACATGTCGGGCGTCAGCGAATTGCGGGTCAATGGCGGGCGGCTGGTGGTGCAGAGCGCCATCAGCCTCGACAAGCTCGATCTGGCCAACGGGCAGCTGATCCTGCGCGGCGACGGCGCGCTCACCGTCGGCGACATGCAGTGGACCGGCGGCGACATCCGCGGCGACGGCCAGTTGATCGTGCCGCTGGGCGGGACCATCGACATCGGCCTCACCCCGCCGCCGGAGCGCGGCGATTTCTGGAGCACCGCGGTTCTGCGCCTCGACGCGACGCTGGAAATCGCCGGCGCGGCGCAGATGCGCAACGCCCGCGTGGGGCTCGGCGGCAACGGCTTCGACCCGCTCGAGGCGGCCAACGCGGTCTATCCGGGCGCGATCGAGGTGAAACCCACCGGCGTGCTGACGCTGCTCGGCCATAACGTGCGCATCGACGAGGACGCGGCGCAGGCCAACAGCTTCGTCAATGACGGCGTCATCCGGGTGAAGGACGGGGTCGCCGAGCTCGGGGCCGACATCTCGGGCGACGGCGCGATCGAATACGAGAACGGCGAACTGAATCTGATCGCGGGCGAATTCACCCTCACCGCGGCGCTCGACCTGTCGCGCATCACGGTGTCGGGCGGCACGCTGATCGTCGCCGAGGCCGCCAGCCTTGACGGGCTCACCGTCACCGGGGGCAGCGTGGCGCTGCAGGCGGACCTCACGGTGGACGGCGAATTCGCCTGGCTTGGCGGTCGGATCGCCGGCGTCGGCGCGCTGAGCGTCGCCGCCGCCGCGACCGCTGAACTGGGCTTGCCCTTCGACGCGGAGACCAACGCCGGGGCGGCGAGCCTCTATCTCGGGGCCGAGCTTGAAGTGCTCGGCGCGCTCGATCACGGGGTCGCCAACCTGAAGCTCGGGCTCACCGAAAGCGCGGTCCAGCTTCCCGGCCATGTCACCGTCGGGGTCGACGGGGTCTATCGCTTCAACGCCTACAACGCCGACATCACCCGCGGGTCGAATATCGCCGGCAACGGTTTCGTCAACCATGGCGCGGTGATCAAGACCGCGCAGGGGGTCAGCACCATCAGCGATCTCGTGGCCTATTCCAGCGACGGGACCGTCACCGCCGTCGACGGCCTGCTGGAAACCCCCGGCGGCGATGTCGGCGCCTACGCGCCGCCCGCCGACATTCCGCGCCCCGTCGATCCGGGGCGCAGCGACGACGTGCTCGCGGATGGCGAACTGCGCGGCGGCGAGACCCTGACGCTGACCAACGGGGAAAGCCTGACCGGGCTCACGATCAACGGCGGCACGCTGATCGTCGAGGGCGGGGTGGACATCGCCGACCTGACCCTGCTGAGCGGCGAGATCACCGGCGGCGACGTCACCGTCACCGGCGATTTCCGCTGGAATGGCGGCACGCTGAGCGGCGCCGGCACGCTTGCCGTCGCGGACACCGCCACGGCGCTGTTCGGCGCGCAATGGGACGAGAACGGCAGTGATCCCGCGGTCGCGCTGAATCTGGCCCGGGACATCGTGCTGGAGGGCGACGCGACGCTGGAGCGCGCGACCATCCAGGCCGGACGCCGGGTGTTCGACGCGGATCTGGGCGAGTTCGTGGACGAGGAGGGCTGGGTGATCGTCGATGCCGGCGTCACCTTCACCCTGTCCGGGCGCAACGCCGATTTCCGCCACATCGCCCAGGTCGTGGCCAGCGGGATCGTCAACAACGGCACGGTGATCAAGGACGCGGGCGGCGTTGGCCAATTGTCGGTGGATTACATGGGCGACGGCGCGGTGAGCATCATCGACGGCGTGATCGAGATCGGCTTGGGCGGCGAATTCCACCTCACGGCGGATACCGGCATCGACGCCATCGTGGTGGATGGCGGCACGCTGGTGGTGGAGGACGCGGTCAGCATCGACCGCCTGACCATCCGTTCGGGCGAATTGACCGGCGGCGGCGACCTGAGCGTGCAGCAGCGGTTCGACTGGGCCGGGGGCGCGCTGGAGGGCGGCGGGCGGCTGATCGTCGCCGACGGCGCGATGATGGAGGCCGGCTCCGGGCGCGGCCCCGACGAATTCTCCTCGGCCACAAGGCTGTATCTGAACCGGACGCTGGACCTGTTCGGCGACGGCGACATCGAACAGGGGCTGCTCGACATCGGCGACCAGGTCTGGAACCCCGCCACCTCGCAATACGACATCAACGCCGGGGCGCTGAACGTGAAGGCCGGCGCGCTGCTGCGCCTGATCGGCCCTGACGCGGACATGCAGGGCTGGGGCGTCGCGGAGGACACGCTCGGGGCGGCGGGCCACGGCTTGGCCGGCATCGCCGACCTGGTCAATGACGGCACGGTGCTCAAGACCGGCGGCGGCACCTCCAACCTCGCCGGGGCGATCACCGGCGACGGGGCGTTCGAGGTCGAGACCGGCCGTTTCGCCATCGGCAGCGGCGCGCATCTGACGCTTGACGGCGGGCTGGATTTCGCGGCGCTGGCGGTGACCGGCGGCGGGTACGTGACCGTCTCGACGGCCACGGCCTTCGACAGCCTGACGGTGGAGGGCGGATCGATCCGCGCCGACGCCGACGTGACGGTCACCGGCAGTCTCGATTTCGACAGCGGCAATATCTTCGGCGATGGCGCCCTGACGCTGGATGCGGGCGCCACGGGGCTGATCGGCGAGGTCGCCGAACAGGACCAGAGCTTCTTCGTCAGCCAGCAGGCGCGTCTGGGGCTCGCGACCACGGTGAACGGGGCGCTGGCGGTGGAGCAGGGGGCGCTCTGGCTCGGGTCGAACATCTACAATTATTCGACGCAGACGACGGAAACCCAGTCTTCGCGGCTCACCGTCGCGGCGGGCGGCTCCATCGACATGCGCGGGGCGCTCACGGCCATTTTCCAGCTGCCGGGCGACGGCGATTCCGGGCTGACGAATGACGGCCTGATCTCCAAGACCGGCGAGGGCTACGGGGATCTCGGGGCGACGATCACCGGCGACGGCGCCTTTGTCAGCAATGACGGCCGCTTCCGGCTGGTGTCGGGCGGCGACATCGAACTGGGCGCCGGGCTGGACGTGGACGGCCTGACGGTGGTGGGCGGCGGCGTGGCCACGCTGGCCGGCGCCGCGGCGCTGGACCGGCTGGACCTGCAGGGGGGCGAGATCTCGGGCGACGGCGATCTTGTCATCGCCGACGAATTCCGCTGGACCGGCGGCCGCATGCTGGGCGAGGGGCGCACCACCGTCGCGGCGACCGCCACGGCGCAGATCGGACCCGAGTCCACGCGCGATGACAGCGGTTTCCAGCAGAGCCTCGTCGAACTGGGGCGCGAGCTGGAATTCGCCGGCGACGGCGCCATCGAACAGGCGCAGGTCGCGCTCGGGGTCAGGGCATTCGATCCGGTCGCCGGGCTCCTGGTGGACATGCCCGGCAGCCTGATCGTCGACGCGGGCGCCACGCTGGAATTCTTCGGTCCGGTCTCGGACATCACGCAGGGTCTGTTCGGGAACACGGACTCGTCGCTGATCAACAACGGCACGCTGCTCAAGACCGGCGGCGGCACGAGCGTCGTCGAGGACAGCATCGCGTTCACCGACAACGGGACCGTCACCGTGGTCAGCGGCGAATTCGATTTCGGCGGGACCTTCATCGGCGAGGATCCGCCGCTGCTGTAGGAAAAAGCGCCGAAATCCGGGCCGGACCAGACCCGGATTTCGGCAATGGGGGGCCAAGCCATTGCGCCAGACGCATCTGACCTTACGTTAGTTGCATTGGTAACCGCACACGAGGATTGGACTCATGGCAGATGATGACCACGGAAACACGGTGAACGACGCCACGGCGCTGGCGCTTGACGCCACGCTGCCCGGCGCCATTCAGAGCGCCGCCGACGTCGACATGTTCAAGATCAACATGCGTTCGACGCAAAGCTACCAGATCACGCTGACGCCCGCCAGCAGCGGCGGTTTCGATGAATTGCGCGCGCCTTTCCTGCGCCTGTATCGGGTCGACGACGCCGGCGCCCAGGTCGAGGTCAAGTTCCAGGCCAATGCCGGCGTGCTGACATTCGCGCCGCCGATCTCGGATGAGTATTTCATCGAGGTGCGCAGCTCTTCCTCTTTCGTCGGCGCCTACACCCTGAACGTGACCGAGATCGACGACGAGGCGGGCGACAGCTTCGGCGACGCAAGGGCGATCGTCAACAACGACCTGATCTACGCGGCGCTTGGCGATGGCGACGGCCCCCCGACCACGGATGAGGACTGGTATTCGAGCTTCGTCGGAACCAGCCGCATCTACGTGGCCGAGCTGCGGGGCAATCTCGGATCGTCCTCCTACCCGGGCGCGGCGCAGGTCGAGGTCTATCGCAACAACGGCACGCTGCTCGCCTCCGGCGATCCGATCACCAAGGACGGGTTGAATTCGCATCTGTTCTTCTACACCGGCGCGGAAAATCATCTGCGATACCGGGTCTTCGACGACACCGATGACGACAGCAGCTATCAGTTCAACGTCAGTTACGCGTCGAGCATCCGCAGCCGCAGCGTCGGCGCCGACTACGATGAATCCCTCGCCTCGCAGGCGCAGATCAACCTGTCGCGCTACACGCTCAGCGAAGGCGTCACCTACGGCTTCCAGGTCCGGATCAAGGACGGCGCAGAGGCCCCGGTCAGCGGCATCGAGATGAGCATGTTCGACTATGACAACGGCGTGCCCGGCCAGACGCTGCTCAACGAACGCCATGCGGGCATCGCGGACCGGGGCGTTTCGCTGTCGGTGGACTCGAGCGGCTCCTACTACCTTGGCATCGAGGGGCCGATAGGCGTTGAGCAGACGCAATACACCCTGTCGAGCTTCGTGCTGGCGGACGAGAACGACAACACCTTCACCCTGCCGGGGCGCGCGCGTCAGGCGGTGAAGGCCTGGGCCGGGGACGACACGGTGACCGGCTCCGCCTTCACCGACACGATTTCGGGCGATGCGGGCGATGACAAGCTCATGGGCCTGCATGGCCGCGACAAGCTGATCGGCGGCGTCGGCCATGACACCTTGCTCGGCGGCGGCAGCAACGACCGGCTGCGCGGCGGCGCCGGCAATGACGACGTGCTGGGGCAGCGGGGCAATGACCGCATGTGGGGCGGCGGCGGCGATGACTACCTGGACGGCGGCGGCGGCAATGATCGCGCCTGGGGCAACAACGGCGCCGATGAAATGCGCGGCGCGGACGGCAATGACACGCTCTGGGGACATGGCGGCGAGGATCTGATCTTCGGCGGCGCCGGCAATGATTCGCTGTTCGGCGGCAGCCACAACGACACCCTGAACGGCGGCACGGGCAATGACCGGCTGTTCGGCGGCGGCGGCCGGGACAAGCTGGCCGGTCATGCGGGCAATGACAAGCTGGTGGGCCATGGCGGCAATGACCGCCTGTTCGGCGGGGCCGGCAATGACGAACTGCGCGGCGGCAACGGCCATGATTTTCTGGCCGGCGGGCCCGGGCGCGATCTGGTCTTCGGCGGCGGCGGCGCGGACACCTTCCGCTTCGCCAAGGGCGACGGGCGCATGACGGTGGCCGATTTCAGCGCCGCCGACGATTTCCTGCTCGCCGGGTTCAACCGTTCCACCAAGGACGCGCTCAGCCTTGGCCACGATCAGGGGCGCGATTTCGTGATGCAGATCGGCCGCGACGTGCTGGTGATCAAGGACACCCACCGCAACGAGCTTGAGGACCTGGGGCTGGTGAACCCGGACAACACCGGCGACGGCGGCGGCGGCGGGGATGGCGGCGGCGGCGACGGCGGCAACTGAGCCGCGGCGCGGCCGGCTGCGGTCCGGACGCCATCCGACGGGGGTCGGCGCACCCGCGCCGGCCCTGCGCCCGAGGCGGCCCCGCGCCCGGTCTGCGGGTTTTACATGCCATGATTAGGCGGTTATTCTGGGCGGCGTGATGCGCATCCGGTTTCTTCCAGCCGCGGCCCTTGCCGCGCTGCTGACGATGGTCGTTGGCCTTGTCGCCCCGGCGGACGCCGCCGGGCGCCGGGCGCTGGTCGTGGGCAACGCCGACTACACGGCGACCGCGCCGCTGCCCGACGCCATCCGCGACGCCGATGAAATCGCCGCCGCGCTGCGCACGCTCGGCTTCGCGGTGGATGAACGCCGCAATCTCAGCTTCGCCAATTTCTCCGACGCGCTGGTGGACTATTATCGCGCCGGCAGCGAGGCCGATGTCTCGGTGTTCTTCTACGCCGGGCACGCGATTTCCATCGACGGGCAGAACTACCTGCTGCCGGTGGATTTCGACGCCAAGACCCCGACCGAGGCGAAGTTCCGCGCGCTGGAGGCGCAACTGGTGGTGCAGACCCTCGCGGACACCTCGAAAACCGCGCTGATCTTTCTCGACAGCAGCCGCGACAACGCCTGGGCGAAGCGGTTTCGCGAACAGGGCGCGGGATCGCGCGGGCTGGCGGCGATGTCGCCGCGCGCGGCCGGCACGATGATCTCCTTCGCCGCCGAACCGGGGCGGCTGGCGCGCGACGGCGCCGGACGCAGCCCCTACGCCAAGGCGCTGCTGGAATTGCTGCCGGCGCAGGATCTGACCCTTTCCGGCTTGATGGCGCGCCTGCGCGTGCGGGTGCGCGACCTGACCGGCGCCGCTCAGGTTCCGTGGATGCGCAGCAGCCTCGCCGGCGAATTCCGGTTTCGCGCCAAGGCGAAGAAACCCGCCACCGCCTCTGCGCCGCGCTTTCAGGCCGAACTGGGGGCCTGGCGCAGCGCGCAGTCGATCAACACCGCCGAGGGCTTCGCGCGGTTTCTTGCGGAGTATCCCGACAGCGTGTTCGCGCCGCTGGCCAAGGCGGCGATCGCCGCGCGCGCGCCGGCGCCTGACCCGACGCCCGAGGCCGCGCCGGCGCCCGCGCAGCAGGTCGCCGCCGGCCCCTCCATCGCCGAGCGCGAATTGTGGGAAGCGGCGCGCCAGCTCAACACGCTGGCCGGGTATGACCGCTATGTGCGGCGCTATCCCGACGGCGCCTTCAGCCTCGCCGCAGATGTGCGCCGCGAGATCCTGTTGGCCGAGGCGGATCGTCGCCGCGCCGAATCGGCGGCGGCGCGCGCGCCCGCCGCGTCGAGCACGCTGCTGGTGATCGAATCCGCCCAGCCCACGGCGATCCGCACCATTCCGCCCACGGGCGAGCCCGCGCAGCCGGTGCAGGCGCCCACCGTGCGCGACCCGGCGACGGATGACGCGCAAACCGACGCGGCGCGAAAGCGGGCGCGCGCGCAGCAGGAGGCCGCGCGGCTGGCGGCGCTGAGCGCCGAGCGCGAACGCGCGCGGTTGCTGGAGGGCGCCGAGGCCCGGGCGCTGGCCCGCATCCACGAGGCGCCGCTGGAGGAATTCCAATGGGCGCTCAAGGGGCTGGGCTATTACAATGCCCGCGTTGACGGGCGCACCGGCCCGGGCACCAAGCGCGCGATCCGCGCCTTCCAGCGCCAGATCGGCGGCGCCGCCACCGGCAAGCTGAGCGACGCGCAGGCGCTGCAGTTGATCGAGATGGCCGCGGCGCAGGGCTACGCCGCCTCCCAGAACACGCTGGGGATCCTCTACGCCACCGGCATCGGCCATGCCGAGGACCCGGTGAAATCGAAGCTCTGGCTGGAGCGGGCGGCGCGTCAGGGCCACAAGGGCGCGCAGGCGAATTTGCGCCGCATCGCCTCCGGGTCGCAATGAAGTCGGAGAACCGCGCCATGCATGTCTCAGCGTCCCTGCTTTCGCGCAGCCTGGCGGTCGCGGCGTTCGCCTGTCTCGCGACGGTCTCGCCGGGGCAGGCGCAGACCGGCGGTTTCGGCGGGTTCTCGGGCTCGGGCGTCGAGCAATCCCCCGACGAGGTCGCGCCCCGGGCCCCTGCCGCCGGCGCCGTCGAACCGGCGCGGGTGTTTCCGGGGCAGCGGGAGGAACGCGCGCTCGGCCTGTCGCGCGGCCAGCGGCGCGACATCCAGGCCGGGCTGGCGAAGCTGGGCTACGACCCGGGCTTGCCGGACGGCGCGCTCGGCCGGCGCAGCCGCCGGGCGATCATCGGCTTTCAGCGAGACGAGGGCCTGTCGACCACCGGATTCTGGACCGCCGAGGCCGGCCGGCGCATGGCCGCGCGTCTGGGCGCCGCGCGCGCCGCGTCAGGGTCCGCGACCGCCGCCGCCCCGCGCAGCGGCGCGACGGCGGGCGGGTCGCAAGCGCCCGCCGCGTCCGAGGGCCCGACAAACGGCCGCTACGTCGCCGCCAAGCCGAAGGATTCCGAATGGTGGGGCACGGCGTCGCTGTCCGGCGGAACGCTGAAGCTGATGCTGAAGGCGCGCTCCGCGACCTCGGGCAACGTGGACACGCTGCGGTGCAGCGGCGGCCTCGGCGCCGATGGCCGGTTCAGCTGCTACCTGCGCCGCTCCGGTTGGCTGACCCGCCGGGTGAAGGGCGTTTTCCCGGTGCTGAAGATCGACGATATCGGTGAAGTGGGCGGCGGCGTGCTGCGATTCACCAAGCAGTGAGCCGCCGCGCCCAGTTCTGCGCCCCAATCCCCGCGCCCGAATTGATCGCCCGAATTGATCGCCCGAATTGATTGCGTCGGCGGACCGGTCCGACAGCGCGTCGCCGGCGGTCGGCCCGTCATTGGACTGGAAGAGCCGCGCCGGGGCGCCGCGCGCCGACCATCGTTGCGCCGGACGACTTCGCAGCGCTGATGCAGGTCGATTGCATCGCCAGCGCATGCATCGGCAGCGGCGTGACCTGTTCCGGCTGTCGCCGCCCGGGGGCGAGGGGCCGGACATGCTCAATTCGACTGAATTTCTCGGCATTGCCCGGGGGCCCCGACGCCCGCGTTAACGTCTCTTAAATCCCCCGAACGCAGAGTTGTTGCGGGGAATGTGGGAGATGGGCGATGAGAGGTTCGATCGTGGGCTGCATGGCGATTGGGTGTTTGCTGGGCGTGACGGCGGCGGTGGCGACCGCCATGGCCGGGTTTCACATCCTGCTGGCGCTGCTGGCCTATTGCATGATCGGGTCGCTGGGCGTGCTCGCCGCCGCGGTGATGAGCGCGCCGCGCGCCGAATGCCATGGCCATGGCGATCAGTCGCCCCTGCGCCCGATCTGATGCCCCGGCGATCTGCGGGCCTCGGGCCGCAATTGCGTTGCGCCGCCGCCCCGCCCCGGGTTTGAGCCTTTCAGGCGCGACCCTGCGTCTGGGGCGGTGTTTTCCTTTGACATTTCCGAAGTCTCCCACCTGAAGGCGCGGCGCTTTGGGGGCCGGGCCGTTGGCGGCGGCGCCTGGCGTGATCGCCGGCGCCTTTCGCCGCCCGGCGCCGCGCTTTGGTTTTTCGCCCGTTTCTTCAGCAGCCAGCGGCGATGGCGGCGGGGGCGCTGCGCGGCGCCGCCGGCGCGGCGCCGCGCGCCTGCGCGTCCTGG